>JALWKK010000041.1 GCA_027081505.1 Flavobacteriaceae bacterium | reverse complement strand
TTCTTTGGCAACGCGATTAATAGTTTTATCATCTTCTCGAGGACATAAAAATGTAACGGTAGCATCGGTATTGTATAATTTTAAACTTATAATTTTAGATGCTTCCAGCTTTTGTAAGACCTGAATTACCTTAGAAGTGGGTTGTTGGGTTTTTGTTGCAATTAATTCGATGTTTATGGCAGTTGGAATTTCAAAAATACCACCATAAATTCTTAAAATTGTTTTTCCTATTAAAGATAGGGATGGATTTTGTTTAAAATAACTCAATAATTTGTTAGACGAAACAAGGAATTGAATAACCGATTTTCTCCCAAATTGTTTATTTAGCTGAATAATCCCCAACCTGTCCAAACTTGTTAGTGCATTATAAGTAAGTAAAAAATTAAGGTTGTAGGTTTTGCAAAATTCCGAAAAGTTAAAGTTATGCTTGGTAAATTCGCCTTCACCATAAGGTATTTGAAAATACGTATTTAATTTTCGGTATATCATTTTTAAATCGGAAGGAGATGCCAGATTTTTTACAAATTGTTTTTCCACCAGAAAAATGTCATATTTATTATAGAGTATCATTGCTTCTGCATAAACACCATCTCTTCCTGCTCTACCTGCTTCTTGAAAATAATGCTCTAGGCTTTCGGGCAACTGTATATGAAAAACATGTCGTACATCGGGTTTGTCTATCCCCATCCCGAAGGCACTGGTGGCGACCATAATCGGGATTTTGCCGGACAACCAGTTTTTTAATTTTTCGTTTTTCTCTTCGGTGCTTAGCCCTCCGTGATAAAAAGTGGCTATGCAATTTAATTTATTTAGATGTTGTGCTGTTTCTACAGATAGTTTTCTGCTTCTAACATAAACAATAGCAGAATGGGTTGTTTTTTTTAATCGCTGCTTTATATAATGTAGTTTATCATCAATCGGCACTACTTTATAAGCTAAGTTTTCTCTTGCAAAAGATTGTTTAAAAACCTGTGGATTTTCCAATTCTAATTGTAGAATTGTGTCTTGTAATACTTCGGGAGTAGCAGTTGCTGTTAAGGCAATGTAAGGCACAAAAGGTTTTAAACCTCTGAGTATTTTAATATTTTTATAAGCAGGTCTAAAATCGTTTCCCCACTGCGAGATGCAATGTGCTTCATCTATGGCAAAAAGCGAAACATTCATCTGCTTGATGCTATTTTGCACAATTTCTTGAGTAAGTCGCTCCGGAGATAGGTATAAAAACTTATAATTGCCGTAAAGAGCATTATCCAAATTGTTAGAAAGCTCTTTAAAAGACATGCCACCGGTTAATGCCAATGCTTTTATTCCTTTGTTTTTTAGTGCCGAAACTTGATCGGTCATCAGTGCCACGAGAGGCGAAATTACAATACAAACTCCTTCTTGTAATAAAGCCGGTATTTGAAAACAAATCGATTTTCCGCCACCGGTGGGTAATAAACCAACTGTGTCATTACCGGATAATACAGATGAAATAATTTCTTCTTGTAAAGGTTTAAAATGGGTGTAACCCCAATATTTTTCAAGAATGTGTTTGGCATTTGTCAAAACAATTCATTGAGTTTAGTAATAATATAATGAATACGTTCTTCTACAGTTCCCGGTGCAACATCAAAAACTTCATAATTATATTTTTTATACTCTTCAAGTAAATAATTATGAATTTTTACAGCTTCTTCATATGTTTCGTAGCGTTCATTGTCTTGTTTGTAAATTTCTTTCCAAGGAGGTAAAATAAAAACAGCATCGTATTTATTTTCATTACAGATTTTAGAAAAATACTGAGGATATGAGGTGTTAAAAAAGTTCATATAGGCAGTAACATCGGGTAATCCCCTGTCAAAAAACAAAAAAGGAGAGAGGTGGTTTTTAGTATCCTTATACTGTGCCAATCTTCCTTCAAGAAGTTTTGTGCTGAAAAGAATGGGATCTTCTTTAAATAATTGCTCAATACCTTGTTGTTGTGCTTCTATCGTAATTTGTCTGGAAATTTCGGGCAAACAGGAAAAACCTTGTTTTAGCAAGGTATTAATTAATGTTGTTTTACCTGAGCCAGGTCCACCGGTAATAACAATTTTTTTAGGCATTCCGAATTTTTATACAAATAACGTAATTTTTTTTAATTGTTAGAATATCTTTTTTACTATTTCCGTAACCGATACAATTGCTATAACTTTGTAATATCGTATTTCACAAAATTTTTATTATCGATAATCTAAAACTATATGTATCTTTGCGCTGGCTAATGCTGTTAATATGAAAAACGAAAATAAAAATCCCGAAGAATTTTACAAAAAATTAAAAGGTCAGTTAGAAGAAGTGCATACTTGGCCTGCCAAATATTTGTTTAAATTTATTATTCCCGCAGATTTAGAAAAATTTGCCGAAATAGAACAAGTTTTTGATGACACAAATGCTGTTATTAGTACGAGAGATTCTTCAAAAGGAAACTACACAAGTGTGAGTATAAAGGTAACTATGAAAGATCCTGACGATGTTATAAACAGATACAAAGAAGCATCAAAAGTTGAAGGAATTGTATCGTTATAGTTTACAACTCAATTAGTAAAACTACAAATCCAAATAACGGTTACACAGAAATCTTTAGAAAAAAAAAGCACTATAAACTTATACTTATTCTTAATATAAAATAGTCCAAAATAAATTGGAATATTTTTTCTGTATCAAGGCGAAAAACACAGTTATAGCCGTAGCTATGACGAGTATTTTTAACGAAGATACAGGTAAAAAAACTATTTATTGGACTAATATATAGTTGTTTTTGGTATTATTTTAAAATACCTATGCCAGTATAAAAATTTATTCGTATTTTGCGAACCTACAAAACTTATCAATTCAAATTTAATTAATTTTGGCAAATTCCTTAGAATATAATACAGAACGACCACATCTTATTATACCTGAATATGGTCGCCATATTCAAAAAATGGTAAACCAATGCATTGCTATCGAAGATAGAGAAGAGCGTAACAAGTGCGCAAAAAGCATTATTTCTGTTATGGGAAATCTTAATCCGCATTTACGAGATGTACCCGATTTTCAGCATAAACTGTGGGATCAACTTTTTATAATATCCGATTTTAAATTGGATGTAGATTCACCGTATCCTAAACCTTCAAAAGAAGAGTTAAAACAAGCACCCGAACCACTTTCTTACCCGCAAAATTTCCCGAAATATCGTTTTTACGGAAACAATATAAAGCGAATGATCGATGTTGCGGTTACTTGGGAAGAAGGCGAATTAAAAGATGCTTTGATATATACCATTGCAAACCATATGAAAAAAAGTTTTTTAAATTGGAACAAAGATACGGTAGAAGATGATGTGATTTTTAAACATTTGTATGAACTTTCAAACGGAGCCATTAATGTTAAAACAGAAGACGAAGAACTTTCAGACGCATCTAATTTAATAATTCAAAAAAAGACATATAAAAAGAAAAATCATAAGCATAAAAACAGAAAACGCTATTAAAAGCGTTAAAGATGTATGGCTACATTTAAAATTGAAGGCGGACATTCGTTGAAGGGTGAAATAATTCCGCAAGGGGCAAAAAACGAAGCATTACAAATATTATGTGCTGTTTTACTAACTTCAGACGAAGTAATTATTAAAAACATTCCTGATATAAGGGACGTTAATAAACTTATTACCATACTAACCCATTTAGGAGTAAAGGTTTCAAAATTAGTAAAAGGAACCTACAGTTTCAAAGCAGATAATCTTGATTTATCTTACCTCGAATCTGATTTATTTAAACAAGAAGGAAGCTCTTTACGCGGTTCAATAATGATTGTTGGACCTCTTTTAGCACGTTTTGGAAAAGGTTACATACCAAAACCGGGAGGTGATAAGATAGGAAGAAGAAGATTAGATACTCATTTTGAAGGATTTACAAAACTAGGTGCCGATTTTAGATACAATCGGGAAGAAAAGTTTTACGGCGTAGAAGCACCTAATGGCTTAACCGGAACCCATATGCTTCTGGATCAGGCATCGGTAACCGGAACAGCAAATATTGTAATGGCAGCTGTTATGGCTAAGGGTACAACTACAATTTACAATGCTGCTTGCGAACCCTATTTACAGCAACTTTGCAAAATGCTTGTAGCAATGGGTGCTAAAATTAAAGGAATAGGCTCTAATATGCTTACTATTAACGGTGTTACTGAACTTTCAGGATGTACGCATCAAGTTTTACCCGATATGATTGAAATAGGAAGTTGGATAGGTCTTGCTGCAATGACTCAAAGCGAGATAACAATAAAAAATGTAAGTTGGAAAGACTTGGGGATTATACCCGAAACCTTTAAAAAATTAGGGATTAAACTCGAAAAAAAAGCAGACGATATTTACATTCCGAAACAGGATTCCTACGAAATACAAGCTTATATTGACGGCTCTATTCTTACCGTTTCTGATGCACCTTGGCCGGGTTTTACTCCGGATTTGTTAAGTATTGTTTTAGTGGTGGCAACACAAGCAAAAGGAAGTGTACTCATTCATCAAAAAATGTTTGAAAGTCGCTTGTTTTTTGTAGATAAGCTTATCGATATGGGAGCTAAAGTTATTTTATGCGATCCGCATAGAGCCGTGGTAATCGGGCACGATTTTAAATCGCAACTAAAAGCAACCACAATGGTTTCGCCCGATATTAGAGCCGGAATATCGTTGTTAATAGCTGCATTGTCGGCTTCCGGGACAAGTACAATTCATAATATTGAGCAAATAGATCGCGGTTATGAAAATATAGACGGAAGATTACGAGCAATTGGTGCTAAAATAACACGAATAGAAAGTCTTTAAGCTCCTTTGTTTTTATTAATTTCGTCTTGTAGTTTTCTTCTTATTTCTTGCTCTCGTTGAAGTGCTCGTTGCCTATGTGCTTCAAATTCTTCTTCGGTTTCTACTAGTTTTTGTTTTGTTGTTTTGGTTATCGCATTGCTGCTTTTAAACTGAAAAAACAAAATTATTAAAGCCATTGCAAGCAAGCCGATAATAGAAAATAAAACGGTATTATAAGTGCTTTTTTTAACGCTACTCCCAAAAAGCAACATACCATCTTCTTTCTCTTTTGAAACGGTTAAACTATCTTGAGTAGTTTTAAGCTGGTTTTTTAAGTCGGAAATTTCATTTTTCTGATTTGCAATGGTCGTATT
>JALWKK010000040.1:2076-19604 GCA_027081505.1 Flavobacteriaceae bacterium | reverse complement strand
AAATCTTATTGCCGGCCTTATCGCATATTCTTTCCAAGAAAAGAAGCCAAGTATCAAGTTTGAAACTGAAAAATCAACTCAATTAGCACTTTTTTATTAAATCCTTAGACCGAACTGAAGTTTATAAATATATAGATGATGATGGCAACACGGCTTTTGAAAGAAAAGAATAAAAATCAGCTTATTTTTTCAAACCTAAAATACTAAAAAACAAACTAAACAAGATGGTTTGAACGCCCAACAAAATAGTCGTTACTGCCGGAATTACCACTCTAAGGGTTTGTGAATTGGTTATATCACCGTAGTTAATATGTTTCCACCCAAAATAAGCATAAAAAGATAACCCAATACCTACCAAAACCATCAATGCTCCTATTATTAGTCCTTTTTCCAAATTAAAAGCCGAAAACCAACGATCATATTTTTTGGGTTTGGGAAGCAGCTCGTTTTCTACCGTATATACTTTGGTTAAACCGTAAAACAATAAGAATTGAAATCCTACCAATACACTTCCGGCACTAAATAACAGTGTGTGTACATCAAATGTAATTCCGTTGATGGTAACCGGATTTGCAAGCAACACTCCCGAAATAATCAGTCCGGCAACCATAAGAACCATTCCCGGAAATAAAAACAACCACGTAGGACTATATAACAGCAAAAAACGTAAATGTCGCCATCCGTCACGCCACGTATTAAGATGCGGTGGTCGGGTTCTCCCATCCGGCGATAATACGGTGGGAACTTCGGTGATTTTCAGGTTTAACAAGCTGGCTTTTACCACCATTTCTGAGGCAAACTCCATTCCTGTGGTTTTTAATTCCATTTTGGTATATGCCTCTTTGCTAAAACCCCGTAATCCGCAATGAAAATCTTTAATGTTGGTTTTAAAAAATAATCGTCCTAAAAAAGACAACACCGGATTACCCAAATATTTGTGCAAAAACGGCATTGCTCCTTTTTTTACGCCACCCTTAAATCGGTTTCCCATCACCAAATCATAGCCCGCTCTCAATTGTGTAACATAGGGCATTAAGTTGCTAAAATCATAACTATCATCTGCATCGCCCATAATCACATATTTTCCTTGTGCTGCTTGTATGCCGCCTTGTAATGCGCTTCCGTAACCTTTGCGCTCGACAGTAACCACTTTGGCTCCTAACGAATCGGCAATTTGTTGTGAACCGTCTGTACTTCCGTTATCGGCAATAATCACCTCGCCCGCTATACCTTCTTTCTCAAAAAAAGATTGCGCTTTTTTAATACACACGGCAAGTGTTTCGGCTTCATTTAAACATGGCATTACAACAGAAAGTTCGGGTTTCATACTATAGATTTACTGCGCTGAAAGATAGCATAAATTATAATGACCATAAAAAACCAATTGTAAAAAAGATACCGGTCTATAGAATGGCAAGCCAATGCCACAATCATACTGTTAGACAACAAGCAAAGAGTTCCTAAAAATACCATTGCCCAAAGTGAATCAAACCGCATAAGCGTTTTCCAGCCACTAATAAGTAGCATAACCAAAACAAAAATCAATATAAAAACCGATTTAAATCCGTGTTTCATTCCTTCAAAATATAGTGAAATCCATTGTGTGAAATTGTTTTTTACAAGTACAAAAAACAATTCTTTCGAAGTTTTTTCAATCTCCACCGTACCTTGATGAGGAGCATCGGATTTATAAAAATAGTGCTTTCCGTAATCGTGTATGTTTTGATTGCAAATTTTCGGGAAATTATCATGAAACAGTTTGTATTGTTCGGTATTGGTTTCGGCATAAATACTTCGCAACTGTAGGCTGTCAATGGTTTTTAAACTGTGTTTAAATATTTGCTTGGTATCGGGATTTGTAAATTGTAGTGTATCTTTTTCGGAAGCAATAAACAACGGAAGCGTTACACTGTTTACAAAACTATAAGGTGTTTCCACAAACTCATCAAAGAAAATTTTTCGGTAGGTGCGATCGGCAAATTTTGTAATAAACGGAAGCATTAACAGCAGTAATAAAGCGATGATGTTTTTTCGTAAAAACAGTTGTTTTCGCTCTTTAAGCACAAACAAAAAGGCTATTATCCAAGGAATGATAATAAATTGTCCGCGTGTTAACGAAAGTAAAAATACAGCAATAGCTATATAAAACACCGTTTTATACTGGTTTTTGAACAAAAAATCTACGGTATAGCTACAAATAAATAAATACAAACCATACGAAATTGCTTCGGCAGAAACTTCATTGGCAATATTAAGGCTTGAAAAAAACGGAAGCAAAAGAACGCCGAGCAAAACAGTTTTAAAAAAGAGGTTCATTTTAAAAAAAACAGACACCTTTTTATAAAAGAAGTAAACGGCTATCAATGCAAATGCAGTTTGAAAAACAACCACAAAATAAGGGTAAATTTGTTCGCCGAAAACAAATTTACTTATTCGTAAAAATACAACATAACCGGGAAATCGGTACATATCTGCTCTGAGGTAACTATACGAATCTGGTGAAAAAACGGCAGGTTTAATGACTAAATAAACAAACGAAAAAACAAATACCACTCCCAACAGAATACTTTCTAAGGTAAGGCGTTTAGGTAGTGTAAATTTGTTTTTCAAAATAAGGTTAAAATTAGTGACCGTAAAGTCCCGATAAAATTATAAATAATTTTAGTTTTACCTTTGTAAAACAAGCTGTTTTTTAAACCCAACAATCATCGCACTAAAAGTTGTACCATACTCACCCGAAAAACAATCTCAATGGGATGCCTTTGTAGCTACCTCAAAAAATGCTACTTTTCTGTTTTATAGAGATTTTATAGACTATCATAATGACCGATTTACCGATGCATCCTTATTGATTTATGACCAAGATACTTTGGTTTCTTTATTGCCCGCAAATCGTGCGGGCGAAGCAATGTATTCGCACCAAGGATTGAGTTACGGCGGGTTTTTATTGCGTCCGGAAGTAAAATTTCCTACTGTTCTATCTATTGTTAAAACCGTATTGCAGTATCTACATACTCAACAAATTTCTTCTCTAATCCTAAAAAAACTTCCCGATTACTACGCTACACTTCCTGCTCAAGAAATAGATTATTTGATGTTTTTACTAGGTGCAAAAAATAATCAAATGGGGCTTTCTTCGGTAATTGATCTTACGGCTCCTCGACTTCCGCTAAGCAATTTACGAAAACGCGGAATAAAAAAAGCACAAAAACAAGGATTGGTTATTAAGGAAGAATCTGAATTTAATGCTTTTTGGAATCAAATTCTTATTCCTAATTTACAGCAACAACATCAAGTAAATCCGGTACATACGGTAGAAGAAATAAGCCTTTTGGCAAAACGGTTTCCTGAAAATATTAGACAATTTAACGTCTATCACAACGGAGTCATCAAAGGTGGTGCAACTATTTTTGAAACCCAAACTACAGCACACGTGCAATATATTTCGGCGGGAAGTGACAAACAAACATTGGGAACGCTGGATTTTTTATTTGATTATTTAATTGAAAAAGAATTTACACATAAGCACTATTTTGATTTTGGTATTTCAACCGAAGCCGGCGGAAAACAACTCAATAAAGGATTGTTACAATGGAAAGAAGGTTTTGGTGCCAGAACCTGTATCAACACGGTTTTTGAAATAGAAACACAACACGTTCATCTGTTAAACGCCTTTGGATATGATTAAGTTTATTGATGTAAAAAAGATAAATCAGCGATTTGAAAAGGAATTTAAAACGGTATTTTCTCACTTTTTAAATTCGGGAAATTCTATTTTAGGCGAACAACTCTCGCTATTTGAAAAAGAATTTGCTTCCTATTGCGGCACGCAATTTTGTGTAGGAACCGGTACTGGTCTTGATGCACTCCGGCTCATCCTTGAAGCCTATAAAGTACTTGGAAAATTAAACGATGGTGATGAAGTTTTGGTAGCTTCAAACACCTACATCGCTACTATTCTTGCCATTAAACAAGCCGGGTTAACACCCGTTTTGGTTGAAGCCGAAACAAAAACATATAACTTTAATCTTTCTCATTTAGCAGAAAAAATAACCGTTAAAACCAAAGCTATTATGCCGGTACATCTCTACGGGCAACTTTCAGCTATGGAAGAAATCCTTAGCTTGGCAAAACAACATCAATTATTAGTTATTGAAGATGCCGCCCAAGCTCACGGAGCCATCGATAAAAATGGAAAAAAAGCCGGAAACTTGGGAGACGCCGCCGGATTTAGTTTTTATCCTACCAAAAATTTGGGAGCTTTGGGAGATGGAGGTGCCGTTACCACCAACGATGCCGAACTGGCAACGCTAATCTCTCAATTGAGGAATTACGGTCAAAACAAAAAATATGTAAATCGGTATATAGGCTTTAACTCTAGATTAGATGAAATTCAAGCTGCGTTGTTACGTGTTAAATTATCGCACCTGGATAACGATAATTTAAAAAGAAGAGCAGTTGCCTCTCGGTATTTAGCAGAAATTAATAATCCTAATATAACACTTCCTTTTTATAACAAAAGTAAAAATCATGTTTTCCATTTATTTGTAATTAGAGTCTCGCAACGAAGTGAGTTTTTAGAATATTTACAAAAAGAAGGAATTGGTTATTTAATACATTACCCCATACCGCCTCATAAACAAGAAGCCTTAGCAGCATACAACAATCTAACTTTTCCTGTAACCGAAGCCATACATAACGAAGTGGTAAGTCTTCCTATGAGTCCGGTTATGACCAAAAAAGAAGTTGATACTGTTATTGATGTGCTTAATAAGTGGTAGTCAAAGGTTTAAATCAATTATTTTAATTCTTTTAATAAAAGTTCCAGTGCTTTATTAACACCTCGTTTTATAACGCGTTCTCTGGGTTTTCCGAAGTTAAATTTTTTAGAAAAAACACCCGTAGGTGTGGCAAGTGCTATATATACCGTACCTACTTCATCTTGAGTTTCACCTTGGGTTGGTCCGGCAACTCCGGTAGTTGCAATACAATAATGGGTTTCAAAAAGTTGTTGTCCTCGTAAAGCCATTTCTTGTGCAACCTCATTGCTAACCACGGTGAATTTATCAATAAGTTCTTTATCTACACCCAATACTTTAATTTTATAAGCCGAATTATACGGCACCATACTTCCTTTAAAATACGAAGATGCGCCGGCATGTTGGGTGAATTGGGTGGCAATTTCGCCACCGGTACAACTTTCAATAACACTTAACGATTGACCATTAGCCACTAATTTTTTTGCGATTAGCTCTTCAATACTAGCATCTTCTTCAAATCCTACAACACTGTCTTTTAGTAGTTCTGCTACTTGTTTCATTTGCTTTTCTACAAGATTGCGTATTACAATTTCATCCTTGCCTGTTGCCATAAGACGTAGCCTTACTCTGCCCGGTGAGGGTAAATAGGCTAATTTTATTTGTTTGGGAAGTTGGTTTTCCCAGTCTGCTATTTGCTTTGCTATTTCACTTTCTGCTTTTCCGTAAGTGAGCAGTGTTTTTTGATAAATATGCGGTCTGTTAAAACGTTTAACAATTCGCGGAATTACCTCTTTTTTTATAAGTTGTTTCATCTCGTAAGGAACTCCGGGAAGAGATACAAAAACCGTATTGTTTTGCTCTATCCATAAGCCGGGCGCAGTACCCATATCATTTTGTAAAATTGTAGCCTTAGAAGGCACTAAGGCTTGGTGCATACTTTCGGGAAGCAAATCTCCGTTTGTATATTTTTTATAGAGCTGTTTTACGTGTTCATACACTTTTTTGTTTTCGATAAGCGTATCGTTAAAAAAAATGCAGAATGATTGTTTTGTTATATCATCTTTGGTAGGTCCTAATCCACCGGTAACAATAACCAACTGTACTTTTTTTTCGGCTTCGGTTAAAGCGTGTAAAATATGTTTTTCTTTGTCTTGTATCGAGGTTATTTCGTAAACCTTTACTCCTATTTTAGTAAGTTGTTTTGCAATAAAGGCTGAATTTGTATCAACAATATTCCCGATGAGTATTTCATCGCCTATGGTAATAATTTGAGCTTGCATTTAAAGACTAAAATCTGCTTTAAGTTCTTCAAAAACCGAAGTTAAAACAAGGTAAACTTTTTCGGTTTGATCACTTATATCGCTTACTTTTTTGGTGGTTTTTGTCCAAGATTCTATTGCCTTTACTTCTTTTAATACATCGATCCCAAACATTTCCAGATTGGGTTTCATTTTATGTGCAAATTGGTAGGTTAGCTCTTTGTTGTTGTTTTCTATTGCTTCGAGAAGTGATTGCAAATCTTGTGGGATTTCTTCTAAAAAAGTTTGTGCAACAACTTTCATAAAATCTTCGTCACCTCCAGCGATTTCGGAAAGTTTTTCTATTGAATAATTTCGTTCCATTTATTTAATTTTTACTTTAAAAAGTTGTTTTTCTTCAATAAAACCGGACAACACATCGTTTGTTTCTACTTTTCCTACACCTTCGGGAGTTCCGGTAAAAATTACATCTCCGATTTTAAGTGTAAAAAATGTAGAGATGTAGGCAATTAACTCATCTATTTTCCACAAAAGCTGTGCCGTATTCCCTTCTTGTACAACCGTGTCATTCTTTTTCAGAATAAAATTAATATTATTTAAGTCATCAAACGAATTTTTAGGTAAAAAATTTCCTATCACTGCCGATCCGTCAAATGCTTTAGCCTTTTCCCAAGGTAATCCTTTTGCTTTTAATGTACTTTGTAAATCGCGAGCGGTAAAGTCAATCCCCAATCCTATTTCGTTATAATATTTATGTGCAAATTTGGCATCTATATGCTTTCCGATTCTATTGATTTTTATTAGTATTTCAACTTCGTGTTGTATGTTTGTAGAAAATGGCGGAATGACAAAGGGTTGATTTTTTAGCACAATTGCCGAGTCCGGTTTAAGAAACAAAACCGGTTCTTGCGGTTTTTGATTGTTTAGTTCTTCGATATGTTTGGAATAGTTTCTTCCTACGCAAATAATTTTCATCTTCCGCTTATGGTTTTGTATTCAACTTTCTAAGTTTAATTGCCGTTAAAACTTTTTTGGTATAAAGCGGAAAATCGGCATTAAGTATCCAGCCAAAATAACCGGGTTCTTTTTCCAACACGTCTTCTACTTTTACTCCTTTATGTTTTCCGAAAAGAAAGACTTCTTCTTCATTTTTATTATAACCTATAAACCCTGCAAAATCGGCAAAACTGCGATGTGAACTAAATTCGGCAAGCGACTTTACATCTGCCTTTAAATCGTCATATTTTTCGAGTTGTGCAAGCAATACTTCAAATGTAGCTTGAGTATCGGCTAGCGCGCTATGGGCATTTTTTAATTCTTTATTGCAATAAAAGCGGTAGGCAGCCTCAAGGGTTCTTTTTTCTTTTTTATGAAAGATGGTTTGCACATCTACCGCAAGATTTTTCTTTAAATCAAAATCCATTCCCGCTCTAAGCATTTCTTCAGCCAGGAGTGGAATATCAAAACGGTTGCTATTAAACCCTCCTAAATCCGAATCTTTTATAAGCGCATAAATTTTTGGTGCTAATTCTGTAAAAGTAGGTTCATTTGCCACCATTTCGTCTGTAATACCGTGTACATCCGAGGCTTCTTTTGGGATGGGCATTTCGGGATTTACTCGCCAAGTATGTGATTCTTTATTTCCGTTCGGAAAGACCTTTAATACAGCTATTTCGACAATGCGGTCTTTGGTAACATTAATACCTGTTGTTTCTATATCAAAAAAACAAATAGGTTTGTGTAGTTGAAGTTTCATTGGCATAATTTATGCAACAAAGGTACTTATTTAATACATTTGTAAATATATGAAGCGACTATTTATTTTTTTTATTCTTGTTTTTGTTTCAAAATTTAGTTTTTCGCAAGATTTAAAAGTGTTAATTACTGAAAAGAAAACCGGTAAGCGTGTTGTTCTTATCGCCGAAAACAAAACACAAGACACTTTAAACGTTTTTTTAATGGTTCGTGCCGAAGGTTACAGAAGAAGTGCTTCCAAACCGGTGTTAAAAGATCTTCCACCGTTTTCAAAAACGCCAATGATTACATTAATAGAACTTACCGGGGTCCCGCATCAATATACCTATGAACTTATTGTTAACGAACGGAAAACCGAGCTTCAATTTACTACCGACAAAAAAGCAAACAATATAGAACGAACCCTTGCTAACAGAGTGGTTATTTTTTCGAAAAGCAATTGCCCGAAATGCGACTTACTCACTTCGCTTCTTACCTCAAAGAGCATTCAGCACAGGGATTTGAACATTGAGAAAGACCAAGCATTATACAGGCAATTTATGGTGTTTATTGAACCAAAGTTAGACGCACAAACAAAAATCAGGTTTCCGGTTATTTGGAATAAAGATCACGCAATTTTTGGCTATGACAATGTTGAAGAGGTAATGAAGGAATTAGACAGCGAGAACTAACTTTATTTATTCTGTGTTCTTCTTCTAAATATTTCAAGATTCATAAAGGTACTCATATTTCTAGCACGGTTTTTCGCCAGTTGTGCCCGTTCGCCTTCAAATAAAGAATCGATAGTTTTAAACCACAAATTTAACCAAAGTCCAAAATGTTTTTCGTTAATTGTCCGGTTATGAAATTTATCGGCTCGAACATGGGCTTCCAACGGGTTTCCTTTGTATTTTTTTACAAAAAAAAGATTGGTCTCCCAAAAATCGGTAAGTAACTCAAGATGTTTATCCCAATCCTTAATAATGGGGTTAAAAATGGGTCCTAAAACAGCATCTTTACGGATTTCTGCGTAAAAAGTATGTATAAGTTTAGAAATATCTTCTCGGTTATTTATATCGTGTAGTGTATCCATTTTTTGCTTTTAGTACTCTTTTCCGCAAAGTTAATAACAAAAAATAAGTATCGTATGATAAAAATCAGTTAACCGGTTTTTGGAAGTATTTTTTGAAATGCTTGAAAGAGTTTTCCGTCAGATAGTACTGCTCCCTGTTTAATTAGTAAAAAAACATCGTTGTTCTTGTCTTCCGAAAATTTTTTTGATGCCGTAAATAATTCTACTTCATCTGAAAGGATGTTGTTTTCTAACCAAAGCATTCCTTCTTTTGTGCTTAAATCAATAGAAGAGTTGTTTATTTTTACAACCAACAGTTTCATTTCATTATCTTTTATTTCAAAAAGTGAGAGTTGTTTGCTCGAATTGTTTTCTAAAAACCGAACCTTCTTTAATACACCTTCCCAAATTAAATCACTAAAAACATCTAACTCATCTTCGGCTATGTGTGGCTTTTCAGTTTTAATTTTTTTCCATTCATCTGCCGTAATTGACTGAGAAGCTAGAAAGTTGGCAAACTCTTGATGCAACTCTTCAAATTGTTCTTTTGTAAGTCTTGTATATTTCATCTTTGTGGTTTTTCAATAATCCAAAATAAAAAACGTCCCGAAAATATGTGTCGGGACGTCAAATCAGTATAGTACTGTTACTGTTTATTTTTTTTCGGCAACTACATCAAAGGTAAAATTTGAGATAACTTCTCTATGGAAGCGCACAGTTGCTTCATATTGTCCGGCTCTTTTTACTAATCCTCCGGTAATAGAAATAAATTTCTTTTCAATTTCAATGCCTTCTTTGGCGAGGGCTTCTGCGATATTTGCGTTAGAAACAGAGCCAAAGAGCTTATCACCTTCTCCGGTTTTAGCTACAATTTTAATTTCTAAAGTGGCTAGTTTATCGGCTAATGCTTGCGCTTCTTCTACAATTTTCTTTTCTTTATAAGCGCGTTGTTTTAAGGTTTCTGCCAATGCTTTTTTAGTAGAAGGAGTTGCTAAAACGGCATATCCTTGCGGGATAAGGAAATTTCTGCCATATCCATTTTTTACAGTTACAATATCGTCTGCAAAACCAAGGTTTTCTACATCTTTTTTTAATATAAGTTCCATAATGCTTCTACTTTTATTATTTTAATAAATCGGTTACATAAGGCTTTAAAGCCAAATGTCGCGCTCTTTTTACGGCAACAGCTACTTTTCTTTGATATTTTAAAGAAGTTCCTGTAAGACGTCTTGGTAAAATTTTACCTTGTTCGTTTACAAAATTCAATAAATAATCAGGGTCTTTGTAGTCAATATATTTAATACCGGATTTTTTAAATCTACAGTATTTTTTCTTTTTAGAAGTGTCGATATTAAGCGGTGTAAGGTATCTTATTTCACCGTCTTTTTTTCCTTTTGCTTGTTGTTCAATAGATCCCATAATTACGCTTTTTGTTTATTACGATTTCTTCTTTTTTCTGCCCAAGCGATTGCGTATTTATCTAATCTTACCGTTAAATAACGCATAATACGCTCGTCTCTTCTAAACTCTAATTCGAGTTTATGAATTGCATCACCGGCAACGGTGTACTCAAATAAGTGGTAAAAGCCACTTTTTTTGTTTTGAATTGGGTAAGCTAATTTTTTAAGCCCCCAATTTTCCTTGTGGATCATCTTGGCATCTCTGGAAATAAGAATATCTTCAAATTTCTTAACTGTTTCCTTTATCTGTTCTTCAGATAAAACGGGATTCAAGATGAAAACAGTTTCATAATGATTCATAAATTTGTTTTATTTTAAATTATTATATCTTCTTGACATTTCGCCAAGAGCGTGCAAAAGTAATACTTTATTTGAAAACAACAAAGTGGTTTAATATTCTTGATAAAAATCACTTAACAAATGTTAAAAAATATTGTCATTCATCGGTTTTTTTGTATTTTTGTACAAATAAAAACTCAAACTAAACGTGGATAAATTCACTCTTAAGTGTGTCATTATTGATGACTCCACTTTGCAAAGACTATCAATCGTTAGACTCATTGATAATCACCCTTCATTAAACCTTGTAGCAGAGTATAATAATGCTATTGAGGCTAAAATAGGTCTAACCGACCAAAAAGTAGATTTAATTTTCTTGGATATTGAAATGCCTATCCTTTCCGGATTTGATTTGTTAGACGATTTAGAAGATAAACCTCAAGTTATTTTTGTCACCGGAAAAACCAAATATGCCTTTAAAGCTTTTGATTATGATGCGATAGATTATTTAAGAAAACCCATCTCTAAAGAGCGTTTTTTAAATGCCGTACATAAAGCCATTGCCAATTTTAGACTTAAAAACGAAGATGATTTTGATGATGGTGAATTTATTTTTGTAAAAAGTAATCTTAAAAAACGAAAAGTGTTTTTAAACGACCTACGCTATATTGAAGCGCTTGGCGATTATGTAAAACTAGTAACCGAACACGATGCGCTTGTTGTGCTATCTACCATGAAAGCCTTTGAAGCGCTACTGCCCGGCGATCGTTTTCTAAGAATTCATAAATCATACATTGTAAATATTGAAAAAGTAGAACGATACAGCAGCAAGGTTATTGAGTTGGGTAATGAGCAACTACCTCTTAGTAGAAACAGAAAAGCAGATTTAGTTGAAGCCCTTGCAGCTTCAATGAACATTAAGAGTTGATAATTTTAATTAATTTACGTGTAACCGCTTCAGCTTTAAAAAGTATCATTGCGTGAGTTCCTCCTTTTATAATTTCGCAACGCTTAATATTTTTTAAAGGAAAAACAACATCTTTGTCTCCATGAATATGTTTTATACCTTTAACGGCTTTCTCTCTATCCCAACTAAGCATTTGCTTTACAGCCCAGCGTAAATAATATTTATTACGCATTGTTAAATAGGTATTATAAAGTTGTAACCTTTTTTTAGACTTTGGTCCAACGGCAAATTTTGTTAAATCGGGAGTACTTACAATAAAATTTACCGGAAGCAATTTATACAATCGTAGCGCTGAAACAATATGCATACGTTTAGGCATTTCATATTTTGTTTTAACGCTAGATATAATAATTATTTTTTGTAATTTTAAAAAAGCACTCATTTCTTGAGCAACAACACCTCCAAAAGATACACCTACAAGAACGGCGTTGGGCTTATCAATAAAAGCGGACATTCGTTTTGCATAGTGTGTTAACGTTTCGTTTTTTAGAGGAACTAACCATTCTATCACAATTACCTTATAATGTTCTTGAGGAAGTGAAATTTTTTCGAAAATTTCTTTTCCGGTAGCCATTCCGGGTATAAAATAAACAACAGTTTTTCTGATTTTCATTTCGTTTTTCGATGTAATGCATCTCACATACAAAAATAATTTGTAAATTTACACCCTAAAATCTATACATACTAAAATTTTTAAAACAAATTGTTCGATTTTAAATTTTAGAAAACATTTAAAGATTTCAATTAAAAATCGCTCCCTATGATTGAAGATGTAGAAATTACCGACAACGAATTTTTAAGACAATTTCAACTGGAAATCGGTGACAATATGGCTCGCATTGAATATGCGCTTCAAGAAAGAAAAATATTTTTAACCAAGTACGACATGCCTCAAGACTTAGAGGAACAGGGCTTTAGAGACATTTTCATAAAAGCAGTTTTTGAAGAAGTAAAAAAAAGAAACATTCATCTTGTTCCTACCAGTCCTGAAATAGCGGCTTTTATGCGAAAAAATCGCCGAAAATACAAAAGCTTGCTTCCTATAGGAATTAACATTTAGAGCGGATTATCGCAATGATTCATAAAGATACTATTGTTGCTTTGGCAACACCCTCGGGTAGTGGAGCCATTGCCGTTATACGTATTTCGGGTAAAGATGCCATACGTATTGCTTCAAGTATTTTTAAATCTGTTTCAGGAAAAAAATTACATCTTCAAAAAACACATACCGTTCATCTGGGCGATATAGTTGACGGCAAAACCATGATTGATCAAGTTCTTGCTACCGTTTTTAAAAAACCACATTCATACACCGGCGAAAATGTAGTCGAATTTTCTTGCCACGGAAGCAGTTTTATTCAGCAAGAAATTATAAAACTGCTTATAAAAAAAGGATGCCGCGTTGCAAAACCGGGTGAATTTACACTACAAGCATTTCTTAACGGAAAAATGGATTTAAGCCAAGCCGAAGCAGTAGCCGACCTCATTGCTAGCGACTCTAAGGCTTCACACCAAATCGCCTTACAACAAATGCGTGGCGGTTTTACTTTACAAATAAAACAACTGCGCCAACAACTACTTGATTTTGCTTCACTTATAGAACTTGAACTTGATTTTGCAGAAGAGGATGTAGAATTTGCCGATAAAACACAATTTAAAAAATTGGTTTCTCAAGTACGAGATGCCATAAAATTTTTATTAGACTCCTTTGCTACCGGAAATGTTTTAAAAAACGGAGTTCCAGTTGCTATTATTGGCAGACCCAATGCAGGTAAATCTACACTTTTAAACAGTCTTTTAAACGAAGATAGAGCCATTGTAAGTAACATTGCAGGTACGACACGCGATACCATTGAGGACGAAATAATTATTGACGGTATTAAATTTAGATTTATTGATACCGCAGGGCTGAGAAAAACCAACGATGAAATTGAAAAAATTGGAGTTCAAAAAGCACTTTCAGAATTAAAAAAATCGGCAGTATATATTTATTTATTCGATGCCAAAAAAACCAGTATTGAAGAAGTTGAAGAAGATTTGACGCAATTTCCGAAAGAAATAAACCGATTGGTTATTGCCAATAAAGCCGATATTCTTACCAAAAAAAAGTTAACCAATTTAAAAAACAGTAGTTTGGATATACTGATTATTTCGGCAAAAAACCAAAAAAGTGTGTCCAAATTAAAAGAGCGCTTGGTAAATTTTGTACAATTAAAAACCCTAAATACAAACCAAACCATTATAACCAATAGCCGTCATTACAACTCGTTGCAAAAAGCTTTAACTGCCATACTGCAAGTACAAGACGGAATAGAAACCAACCTTTCCGGCGATTTATTGGCAATAGATATAAGAGAAGCGTTGTATTATCTGGGCGAAATAACCGGTGAAGTTACTAACGACGAACTTCTCGGTAATATTTTTGCTAATTTTTGTATCGGAAAGTAACCACTGCAAAGCAAACAACTACAAAACCTGCAACAAACCATTATAAAGCCTGCAAAAACAGGCTTTTTATTTTTTGATTACTTATTTTATTTTTTGTGTTATTTTGCGTTATTAGGTACAAATTTGTACCTTATTTGTACCTGAATATGTTTTGCAGAGATTATTTACACCATTTCAAAAATATTAGGACATAAAGACCTGAAAACAACGCAAGTTTATACCAATATAGTTAGTGAAGCCAAACGAAAAGCAAGCAACAATATTGAATTAGATTTATAATTATTGATATGGAATTACAAATAATAGAGAATAAAATACACGAAGTTAGAGGATTAAAAGTTATGTTAGAATATGACTTTGCAGAACTTTACCGAACACAAACTAAAAGGCTTAAAGAAGCCGTTAGAAGAAATATTACAAGATTTCCTAAAGACTTTATGTTTGAATTAACAAGAGAAGAATATAATACTCTAAGGACGCAAATTGTGACCTTAGAAAAAGGAAAAGTATTTTAAAAGCAAAACAAGCTAAAAACATTTTTGTGGAAAGTAGCACACCACCATACATTCTTAAATTTTGGTTAAATTAATGATGACTACCAAATTATTTTTGTAATTTTAAAGAAAAATAAACACATGAAAAGAGTATTTGTTTTTCTAACAATCCTTGCAACATTTATCTACAGTTGCAATACCGGAAAACCTTTAATTAAAAACAAAGAAGATGATTCCTATGTGATTAATGATACTATACACCTTAAAAATGATAAGCTGGAATACGAAATTATCATCATCGAACCCGGTTTTGAAACTTGGCTGGTTACACAACATCCGAGAGGTTATTATGGCATAACTTTTTTAGAAAACAGAAACAGACTTTGGGTTGGCGAATACAATAGGAGAGTACTGGATTTTAGATATCCAAAACAATTGTACGAACAAGAAATAAACTACGACCCCACCATTCATTACGGATTGGAGGTAAACTATCTATTATATAATTACCTAAAATATTTCCAACAAAAATACAAGCAAACTCTCACACCACAATAAAGTGGCATTTTTTAATTGTGAAGACTCTTACCAACAAAGATAAATGCCTATCTTTGCACTTATTTTTTTAATATGTTTAGCAAACTTAAAAAACGTTGGAATATAACTTCCAACTTTCAGCTTGGTATAATCCTCCTAGTATTTTCAATTACCGGTTACACAGCATTGGTTATTGCTAAACCCGTGATGACTCTTATAGGTTTACCACAAGAAACTACCAATATATGGCTATACAAACCTCTAAGAATTTTATTAATATTCCCTATTTATCAAGTGTTAATAGTAGCTTACGGATGGTTATTTGGGCAATTCAAATTTTTTTGGGAGTTTGAAAAAAAGATGCTTAAAAAAATAGGATTAGGATTTTTATTCAAATCTTCCTCTTAATGATTTCCATTCCTGTTAAAACACTAGAAAGTCTCGAATTTCCGCTGGTTTTAAACCAAATTGCAAATTATACTATTACAGAAACCGGAAAAGAAAAAGTTCTTAAAATTGTCCCGCTTTCAAATGCTAAAGATATCATTCCCGAACTTCAACGCACCTACGAATTTAAAGTATCGATAAATTCTGATAATCCAATTCCCAATCACGATTTTGATGCCATAAATAAAGAATTATTTCTGTTTCAAATAGAGAATAGCATTTTAGAAATTTCCGGTTTCAGAAAAATTAAAACCATTATCGAAACTACCGTTATATTAAAAAAATATTTTGATAAGTATAAAGAATTTTACAACAATCTAAACCAATTTTCTCAACAAACAGAAGCTACACCTTTTTTACTAAACAATATAAACGAAGTATTTGATAATTACGGACAAATACGAAACAACGCTTCCAAAAAACTGTCGGAAATAAGAAGCGAACTCCTTCATGTTAAAGGAAAAATAGGAGTTTCATTTTCACAAGCTTTATCTAGATACGGCTCGCAAGATTACCTGGACGATATTAAAGAAACTATCGTAGAAAACCGAAGAGTACTTGCTGTAAAAGCAATGCACCGAAAAAAAGTAAAAGGAGCTGTTTTAGGAAGCTCAAAAACAGGAAGCATCGTTTATATAGAGCCACAAGAAACACTCGAGTTTACCAACGAGTTAAGTTCGCTTTTATACGAAGAAGCCGAAGAAATTAAACGCATTTTAAAATCACTTACAGAATCACTAAGACCTTACGCTCCGTTACTTGAAAACCAACAAAACTACCTTACCCATATCGATGTACTTTCGGCTAAAGCCCGATACGCTTATACCATAAATGCAACCATTCCCAATATTTCTACACAAAGACGATTGTTTTTAAAAAATGCATACCATCCGCTACTGCTTTCCGAAAATAAAAAACGAAAGCAAAAAACCTATCCGCAAACCATTGAACTTCATCAAGAAAACAGGATTATTGTTATTTCGGGTCCCAATGCAGGCGGAAAAAGCGTTACCTTAAAAACCGTAGGTTTACTACAATTAATGCTGCAAAGCGGCTTGTTAATTCCGGCCGATGCACAAAGCGAATGTTTTATTTTTAATAAAATATTAACCGATATTGGCGATAATCAATCTATCGAAAATCATTTAAGCACATACAGCTACCGGTTAAAAACAATGAATAGGTTTCTAAAAAAATGTAACAAAAACACATTATTTCTTATTGACGAATTTGGTACCGGAAGCGATCCCGAATTGGGAGGCGCACTTGCCGAAACATTTTTAGAAGTATTTTACCAACGAGAAGCATTTGGTATTATCACCACACATTACACCAACCTTAAACTACTTGCAAGCGAGTTACCTTTTGCTACCAATGCCAACATGCAGTTTAACCGAAAATCGTTAGAACCCATGTTTCAGCTTCAATTAGGCGAGGCGGGAAGTTCTTTTACTTTTGAAGTAGCACAAAAAAACGGCATCCCGTACAGCCTGATTAACAAAGCAAAAAAGAAGATTGAACGAGGCAAGGTTAGATTTGATAAGAGTATTGCCAACTTGCAAAAAGAACGTTTTCAATTTAGAAAAAGCACCGAAGAGCTAAAAAAAACATCCGAAAAAGCAAAACTTCAAACCAAACAACTGGAAGAAATAAATACCAAAATTCAAGAAAAATTAGAAAGTTACCAAGTATTGTACGATAACAACCAACGGTATATCAGTATTGGCAAAAAAGTTACAAGCCTTGCAGAAACATTTTTCTATAACAAACGAAAAAAACAATTATTAGACGAACTTTTTAAACTAACTTTAATTATAAACAGCAAATTAAAAAAGAAAAAAACCGTAGAGAAAAAGAAAGAAAAAATTAAGCAACAAGCCATTGAAAAAGAAGTAACACAAAAAAAAAAAAAAATAAGAGAAAAAAAGAAAAAAGAAAAAGAAAAAAGAAAAAAAGTTAAAAAAAGAAAAAAAAAAAAGAAAAAAAAAAAAAAGAAAAAGAAAGAAAAAGAAAAAACAATACACGCCACAGATACGAAAAACTAACTCAATTAAATAGCAATGTAGAAAAA
>JALWKK010000040.1:0-2066 GCA_027081505.1 Flavobacteriaceae bacterium | reverse complement strand
AAATACAAGTAATAAGAGAAAAAAAGAAAAAAGAAAAAGCCAAAAGTAAAAAAGAAGCTATTATAAAAAAGCCGTTGGTTTTACCTAAGATTGGAGATAGTGTACGAATGAAGGGCGGCAGAGCAATTGGCACACTCGAAAAAATAGAGAAAAACAAAGCAATAGTAAATTACGGTACATTTACCACACAAGTTGCCATTACCGAACTGGAAAAAGTATGATAAATACAAAATACAATAACGTTATTTTTTTTGATGGAGTTTGTAATCTTTGCAATACTTCGGTAAATTTTATTATTAAAAAGACAAAAACAACGTTTTTAAATTTGCAGCCTTACAGAGTGATTTTGCTAAAAAGACGTTAGCTTCTTTTCCGAAAGTTCCGCTTAATGTAAGACAAAAAACACCACAATTCCGGAATACGGACTTATTTTCGTACTTTTGGGACATATTTAAATAATATGGGATAAAATGGGACATATAGAGAAACTGAAAAAATTGCCTCCTGAAAGAGAAAAAGTTGAAACTGTTGAAATACTTAGACAGTTAAGTAAAACAGCTCAATCTCTTGGCGAATTAAAAGGAATAGCAAAAACAATTCCAAATCAAGCAATGTTGGTAAATGCAGTTGTATTGCAAGAAGCAAAAGATAGTTCGGAAATTGAAAATATCATCACTACGCAAGATGAATTATATAAAGCTCTCGCATCACAAAGAAAACAACCAGTACAAGTAAAAGAAGTAATTAATTACAGAAAAGCAATTTTTACCGGATTTGATTTGATAAAACGACAAGGATTTTTAAGACTAAAAGACATTGAAACCATCCAAAAAACAATTATTGAAAATAATGCTGGAATAAGAACCGTACCAGGAACAGTTCTAAAAAATGATAAAACAGGAGAGATTGTATATACACCACCACAAGAAAAAGAAGAAATATTAGATTTATTGAGTAACTTCTTAGAGCATTTTAATATTAATCAAACAAATTTGCACCCATTGATAAACTTGGCAATTTTACATTATCAATTTGAAAGTATTCACCCTTTTTATGACGGCAATGGCAGAACAGGTAGAATTTTGAATATTTTGTATTTAATTATTAATGATTTACTTGATATTCCTATCTTGTATTTAAGTTCATATATAAATGAGAACAAATCAAATTATTATAAATATTTAAATCAAGTCAATAAAACCGGCCAATGGGAAGATTACATTTTATATATGCTTAAAGCAGTTGAAGTAACGGCAAATTCTACAATTGAAAAAATCAATAAAATAAAAAATCAATTAGAAATAACTATTGAAAAGGTTAAAGAAAAAGCTCCGAAAATTTATCGAAAAGAATTGATAGAATTGCTTTTTGAACAACCTTATTCAAAAATAGAATTTGTAGTTGATAAATTAAAAGTTGAAAGAAAAGCAGCATCAAGATACTTAAAAAAACTTGAAGATATTGGAGTTTTAAAATCAGAAAAAATAGGAAGAGAAAATCTATATTTAAATACAGAATTGATAGAGATATTAAAACACTAAGCACAACAAGGTGTATAAGTAATGGCGGGCAAAATGCTAAAAATGAACAATATGCCTTAAATCAACAATAGTGCAATAATGAACAAAAGTGCGGAAAACCCGCCATTACTCATACACTAACCGTTCAGTCGCATTTTCCACTTCTTTTATTTTCGCAATCAATTGCGGAAATACGGCTGTTTGAGCAGGAGTAGCATATAAGCCGTTTTTGCTTGGAACAGAGGAAACGGGAGCATATTTTATAAACGCCACTTCGGTGTAGTATAGCTTTGCCGCCCGCCCGGAGTTCGCCTTCCACTGTATAACAACCGGCCTACAATGTTTGCAGTGGGAGAACGCAAATCGGAAATCTTAAATCGATTATTCGGTGTTCGATATTCAAGCGCAATTTATCGCGCGCACCTTATTATCGCGCCAGGGATGGGAGCGGTTATGCGGCGAAGGGTAGGCATCGCTTCAAGCTTGAAATTATCACACCAAGTTTTGTTCTTTTTGCCGATAACGGCATTGACAATCCTTGCCATA
>JALWKK010000039.1 GCA_027081505.1 Flavobacteriaceae bacterium | reverse complement strand
GGCTAAATACTTGCTGAAAACATCATGCCTTGCAGAGGTTAGCCCGTTGCTTCCCATTCCGCCATTGTATTCTTTTTCATAAGTAGCTTGACCAAAGGAAGCTAAACCAACAATCACATCGCCTGCCAGAATGTTTGCATTATTTATAACATTACTTCGCTTTAATCTGGCTGTTACGGTACTATCTACTATTATGGTTCTCACCAAGTCTCCGACATCTGCTGTTTCACCACCCGTACTATGGATGGTTACTCCAAATTCTTTTAACTCTTCAATAAGTTCTTCAGTGCCATTAATGATAGCAGAGATTACCTCTCCCGGAATGAGGTTCTTATTTCTTCCTATGGTTGAAGAAAGCAAGATGTTATCTGTAGCACCTACACACAGTAGGTCGTCGATATTCATAATTAGTGCATCTTGAGCGATTCCTTTCCAAACCGATAGGTCTCCGGTTTCTTTCCAATACATATATGCCAATGCCGATTTGGTTCCGGCTCCATCGGCGTGCATTACTAAACAATATGTTTCGTCTCCTGTAAGATAATCGGGAACAATTTTACAAAATGCTTTTGGAAAAAGTCCTTTATCTACATTTTTTATGGCATTGTGTACCTCTTCTTTTGAAGCAGAAACACCTCTTTGTGCATATCTTTTGGAAGGTTTTGAATTCATTTGTTTGTAACTGTAAAGGAAAGTTTTGAAATTTGTTTGCAATATGCTTAAAATTAAAACATCCAAAATTATACGGCTTTTGGATGTTTTAAGATTTTATCGTGTAAAAAGCAACTCGCGGTATTTGGTAAGAGGCCAAAGTTCGTCATCTACTAAAAGTTCTAATTTATCGCAATGGTATCTAATTTCTTCAAAAAAAGGTTTTACTTTATTACAGTATAAGGCAGCCCGTTTTTCAATATCTTCTGTTTTATTGGCTTTTTTTCGCTCGTTAATCATTTCGGTAATTCCTTTATTGATTTTTTCTATATGATTAGAGATTTGCTTGATGAGTTCCAACTGTTCTCCGGCATATTTCTTGAATTCTTTTCCGTAAATATCTTTTAACCCTTTTACATTATTTATTAATCGGTTTTGGTATTTAATTGCGGTTGGTATTATGTGGTTTCTGGCAATATCGCCCAATACTCTTCCTTCTATTTGAATACGCATTGTGTATTCCTCCACTTTTATTTCGTAGCGGGCTTCAATTTCTACTTTGCTCATAATCTCCAGCTCTTCGTAAAGTGCAATGGTTTTTTTAGAAATCTTTGCTTTTAGTGCTTCGGGTGTTGATTTTTTGTTGCTTAAGCCTCTTTTTCCGGCTTCTATTTCCCACGCTTTTCCGTAACCGTCTCCTTCAAACCTAATTTTTTTAGAGTCTTTTATATATTCTCTTAATACGTTAAAAATGGCATCGTCTTTCTTCATCTTTTTTTCTTTGATGAGCGAATCTACTTTTTCTTTAAAATCTAAAAGTTGTTTTGCTACGATGGAGTTTAAGACGGTCATTGGGTTGGCACAATTTGCCGAAGACCCAACGGCACGAAGTTCAAATTTATTTCCTGTAAAGGCAAATGGAGAAGTTCGGTTTCTGTCGGTATTATCTAAAAGAATTTCGGGAATTTTACCAACTACATTAAGTTTTAGGTCTGTTTTTTCTTCGGGTGAAAGCTTTCCGTTTGTAACTTTTTCGAGTTCGTTAAGTACACTTGTAAGTTGCGAACCTATAAATACCGAAATAATTGCCGGAGGTGCTTCGTTAGCTCCCAGCCTGTGATCGTTACCGGCACTGGCAAACGACGCGCGTACAAGTTCTTCGTATTCGTAAACAGCTTTAATGGTGTTTACAAAAAAGGTTAAAAACTGAAGATTTTTCATTGGTGTGCTTCCCGGACTTAATAAGTTTATTCCGGTATTGGTACTTAATGACCAGTTATTGTGTTTTCCGCTTCCGTTTATTCCGGCAAAAGGTTTTTCGTGAAGCAGTACTTTAAAGTGATGACGGTCGGCTACCTTGTTCATAATATCCATTAATAAGGAGTTGTGATCAACAGCAAGGTTTGCTTCTTCAAATATGGGTGCCAATTCAAACTGATTGGGTGCTACTTCATTATGTCTTGTTTTTACCGGAATTCCCAATAACATACATTCGGTTTCCAAATCCCGCATATAATTAAGCACACGTGTTGGAATAGAACCAAAATAATGATCGTCTAATTGTTGCCCTTTAGCAGAGGCGTGCCCTAATAAGGTTCTTCCGGTGAGTGTAATATCCGGGCGAGATTTGGCTAGAGATTTGTCGATTAAAAAATATTCTTGTTCCCAACCTAAAGTAGCGATGGTTTTGGTTACACTTTTATCAAAATAATTTACTACGGCTGTAGCAGCTTGGTCTAGTACTTGCAAAGAACGAAGGAGAGGTGTTTTATTGTCTAGTGCTTCACCTGTGTATGACACAAAAACAGTAGGGATGCAAAGCGTTGTTCCGTAAATAAATGCCGGCGAAGTGGGATCCCAAGCGGTGTAACCTCTGGCTTCAAAGGTGTTTCGAATACCTCCGTTCGGAAAGCTGGAAGCATCAGGTTCTTGTTGCACTAATTGTCCGCCACCAAATTTTTCGATTGCGGTGCCGTCCTCTAAGGTTTCAAAAAAAGCATCATGTTTTTCAGCAGTAGAACCGGTTAAAGGTTGAAACCAGTGGGTGTAATGTGTAGCGCCTTTGCTAATTGCCCATTCTTTCATCCCGGTTGAAATTTGATCGGCAATTTTTCGATCTATTTTCGAGCCTTTTTCAATGGCATCCATCACACTTTTAAACGATTCTTTGGTAAGGTATTGACGCATTGCTTGTTTGTTAAAAACATTCTTCCCGAATAAACTCGAGCGCCTTTCGGTTTCAGATACCGATACAGGTTTACGTTTGAAGGTTTCTTTTATCGCTTGAAATCGTAAAGTGGACATAATGAAGATTATTAATATTAAACAAGGCAAAAGTAATTTTTTTTGTATTAACCCGTATAAAAATAGGGGTCAATTAAAAAAAATTATCAAATATTTATTAACAACCTGTAAAAAAAATAGGGGGTTATAAAAAGGCGGTGGCTGTAAAAGAGGCATAGCCTAAAAACAAAATAATACCTTTATACCTACTTAAAGTATATGATTTAGGTAAAAAAGTTAGCGGAATTAAAATAAAAGCAAAACCTAACATCCAAAAAATATCATTGGTAAGTATTTGTTGACTTTTCATAGTAATGGGTTGAATAATAGCCGTGATGCCCAGAACCGAAGCAATATTAAAAATATTAGAGCCTATTAAATTCCCCAACGAAATTGCTTTTTCTTTTTTTATGGCAGCAATTACCGAAGCCGCCAGTTCCGGAACACTAGTGCCAATGGCAACCATTGTGATAGCAATTACACGCTCGCTTACTCCCAGAAGTATTGCTATGTCAACCGCTCCTTTTACCAATAATTCGCTTCCGCCCCACAATGAAAATCCTCCTATTAATAACCAAATTATGATTTTTACAGCGGAAGCTTCACCAAGTTTTTCATCTATTTCTTCATTTATTCCCTGTGTGTGTTCCTTTGTTTTTTGTTGTCGTTTGGCTTTTTTAATTAACATCCATAAATATATAATTAAAAAGGCTGTGAGACCAAAACCTTCTGTTCTGCTTATTATTCCGCCTGACTTTAATATAAAATAGAGCATAACAGATAATAACATCATTACGGGCCAATTAAAACGTAAAAAATCTTTATCTGTATGTAATGTCGAAATTATGGCTGTGATGCCAAGTACCAATCCTATGTTCGCAATATTAGATCCAATAACATTTCCTAATGATAGGTCTGAAAATCCATCTAAGGCAGCATTTATGCTTACCAAAAGTTCGGGAGCAGAAGTAGCAAATGAAACAACGGTAAGTCCAATTACCATTTTAGAAAGATTTAATCTAAAAGATAATGCAACCGAAGCTCTAACCAAAAATTCGCCACCTATAACCAAAAGAGTAAGCCCGAAAAATATATAAATACTATTTAAAATAAATTCCATAAAAAATTTTTGCGAAGATAGTTATTTGAAGTAAAAATTAAACTTAATTTAAAAAAAGTGTTTTGGACTCTTACACTGTTTTAACAATAAATTTTTATTATCTTTAACAAAAATGAAAGTAGATTTTATTTTAGATAGAAAGTAGCAAATGCTAATATTGATTTACAAAGTTTTGGTGTTAAAAACTAACTTGATTAATATTGTAAAACCGAAGCAACATCATAGCCTTTTATTTTTTCTTTTCCGTTTAAAAAATCTAATGTCATAATAAAGTTGCATTGTATAATTTTACCGCCCAGCGTTTCTATGAGTTTACAAGCAGCCTGTGCTGTTCCGCCCGTAGCAAGTACGTCATCGTGAAGAAGTACACGTTCACCTTTTTTTATGGCATCTACATGCATTTCAATACTGTCTGTGCCGTATTCAAGAGCATATTTTTGCGAGATGGTAGTATAGGGTAATTTTCCCGGTTTTCTTATAGGTACGAAGCCGGCACCTATTTTTTGAGCTAAAAGTGTAGCAAAGAAAAACCCACGAGATTCAATACCAACTACTTTGTCAATAGCTTGGTTACCTATAAGTTTAATGAGTTCTTCTGTGCATTTTTGAGTCGCTTGTTTACTGTTAAGCAGTGGTGTTATATCTTTAAAAACGATTCCTTTTTTAGGAAAGTCTTGAATATCTCTAATATAATTTTGTAATTGAATCATTTTTTTAGTTCTAACTTTGCTGTAAAGGTAAAAAGAAATATATTTGCACCCCAATAAAAGCTTTACAGACATCTTGCTACTGTTTGTGAAAAAGTACAGTGAGCTAAAAGTTGTTATTGATAGTATGTAAAGTACAATCGACAAAGGCTTATGTTCCTTGGGAAGTTGTTTATGTTGAAGAATACCCGACAAGACAAGAGGCAAGAAAAAGAGAGAAATATTTAAAAACAGCGGCGGGAAGAAGATGGAGGAAACATAACATACGGCCTCGTGGCGCAACTGAATACCCGCCCGTACCGAGCGGTACGTTCGGGCGGGGCGCATCTTTAAAATGTTGAAATAAATGTATTATATTTATGTTCTTTATAGTATTAAGTTTGAAAGGTATTATGTTGGAATGACAAATAAAGTTGAGAGAAGGATCATAGAACATAACAACTTTAAAGTACAATCGACAAAGGCTTATGTTCCTTGGGAAGTTGTTTATGTTGAAGAGTACTCGACAAGACAAGAA
>JALWKK010000038.1 GCA_027081505.1 Flavobacteriaceae bacterium | reverse complement strand
TGGTGAGTGGTGAGTGGTGAGTGGTGAGTGGTGAGTGGTGAGTGGTGAGTGGTGAGTGGTGAGTGGTGAATGGTGAGTGGTGAGTGGTGAGTGGTGAGTGGTGAGTGGTGAATGGTGAGTGATGAGTGGTGAGTGATGAGTGGTGAGTGGTGAATGGTGAATGGTGAATGGTGAGTGGTGAATGGTGAATGGTGAGTGGTGAGTGGTGAGTGGTGAATGGTGAGTGGTGAGTGGTGAGTGGTGAATGGTGAATGGTGAGTGGTGAGTGGTGAATGGTGAATGGTGAGTGGTGAGCCTGTCTACCGACAGGTAGATTGATGATTTTTCTTTAATCATAAACCAGAAACTACAAACCAGAAACCAGAAACTACAAACCAGAAACAAGAAACTGCAAACCAGAAACAAGAAACTACAAACCAGAAACAAGAAACTGCAAACCAGAAACAAGAAACTACAAACCAGAAACAAGAAACTACAAACCAGAAACAAGAAACTACAAACCAGAAACTACAAACCAGAAACTACAAACCAGAAACAAGGAACTACAAACTGCCTACTGCTCACTGCCAACTGAATACTGCCAACTGAAGACTGAATACTAATTACTAATATCAGACAAAAAAATAAATTGCACATAAATTTTAGTTGTTTCTTTAAAAACAATGTTGTAGTTTTATCTTATGACTGTAGAAGCCATTGAAGCAGAGAAAAAAGAAATTGCAAAACAGTATAAGGAATTACTTCGTATTAGCTACCAAACCTTATCTCCAAAAGATAAAAAGTTAATTCGAAGTGCTTTTGATGTTGCTGTTGATGCACATAAAGATCAGCGCAGGAAATCGGGAGAAGCCTATATCTTTCATCCTATTGCAGTAGCTAAAATTGTTGCTTCGGAAATTGGGTTAGATGCCACTTCAATTGCCGCTGCACTGTTACACGATGTAGTTGAAGACACCGAGTACACCGTAACCGATATTGAGCGGTTGTTTGGTGAAACCGTTGCACGAATTGTAGACGGATTAACAAAAATTAAGCACCTCTCTTCAGATAAAGATATATCTCATCAAGCCGAAAATTTCAGAAAATTACTTCTTACGCTACACGAAGACATTCGGGTAATTATTATAAAAATTGCCGATCGATTGCATAATATGCAAACGATGGATGCTATGCCGGTTCATAAACAAGCAAAAATAGCTTCGGAAACACTCTATATTTACGCACCACTTGCACATCGTATTGGGCTTTATAATATCAAAACCGAACTTGAAGACTTAGGGCTAAAATATACAGAACCCGAAGTTTACAATGACATACTAAAAAAAATAAAAGAAAGCAAAGAAGAACAAGATGCCTACATTGCCTCATTTTCAGAAATCATCAAAAAATCATTAGATGAAGAAAAAATAGAATACGACATAAAAGGAAGACCCAAATCGATATTTTCGATACGCAGAAAAATGCTTTCGCAGAATGTTACTTTTGAAGAAGTTTACGATAAATTTGCGATTCGAATTATTTATAAAAGCACACCGAAAAACGAAAAATTTCTCGCCTGGAAAATTTACTCTATCGTAACCGACCACTTTACCCCTAACCCAACCCGATTACGAGACTGGATTTCTTCGCCAAAATCTACAGGATATGAAGCCTTACACATAACTGTTATGGGTCCTAAAGGTCGTTGGGTAGAAGTACAAATTCGTAGCGAACGAATGAACGAAATTGCCGAAAAAGGATATGCCGCACATTACAAATATAAAACGAAAGAAAAAGATGACAACTCACTGGATAACTGGCTGGCAAAACTTCAAGAAACACTTGAAAACCCGGACGTTAATGCAGTAGATTTTGTAGAACAGTTTAAACTAAACCTCTACGCTAAAGAAATTTTTGTCTTTTCGCCGAAAGGAGATTTATACTCACTACCAAAAGGAGCAACAGCTTTAGATTTTGCTTTTTTTGTACATACCGAAGTAGGCTTACATACCAGAGGCACTCGAGTAAACGGAAAATTAGTACCGTTAAGTCATGTACTTAAAAGTGGTGACCAAGTTGAAATCATCACCTCAGAAAAAGCCAGACCAAACGCAAACTGGTTAGACTATGCAACCACCGGGAGAGCACTATCCAAAATAAAATCGTCGCTTAAGGAAGAACAAAAACAAATTGCAAACGAAGGAAAAGTTATCTTAGCCAGAAAACTAAAATCATTAAAAATTACACTAGACGAAAAAACCATCAATCAGCTGGTTATTTTTTTTAAATTAAAAACAAGCTTGGATTTATTTTATAGAGTAGGAAACGGAAGTATAGACAACCAACAATTAAAAAACTTTGCCACCACAAGAAACAATGCTTTTTTGAAGTTTTTAAAATCCCGGATAAGAAAAAAAACACCTCCCTCCGAACTAAACAAAGAAGAACTAACCCAAAAATATGACCAGCTGGTTTTTGGAAAAGAAGAAGAAAAACTAGACTACAAAATGGCACAATGCTGTAACCCAATAGCCGGTGATGATGTATTTGGATTTTTAACCGTATCTGAAGGAATTAAAGTACACAAGAAAAACTGCCCCAACGCAGTACAATTACAGAGTAATTACAGTTATCGAATTTTAAAAGCAAAATGGATAGACTCCAGTCAAATAGACTTTAAAGCCAGTCTAAAAATTACAGGAATAGATACCATCGGACTGGTAAACGAGGTAACCAAAATAATTTCAAATAATTTGGGTATCAATATGAAAAGCGTACACTTTGACAGTGATGACGGAGTTTTTACAGGAAAAATTACAGTTCAGGTAAAAAACAAAAACATCCTTGATAACCTTGTGAAAAACATTAAAAAAATAAACGGAATAGATAAAGTAACTCGAGTTTAAAATAGTTACATTTGCCAACGTTATGGAAACCAACCCTAAACCCGACAATCAAGAAATAGTAAAAGGCGTTTTTACAGCTTTTTTAGAAAAAAAAGGGCATCGTAAAACCCCCGAACGGTATGCCATCCTCCAAGAAGTTTACAACTCAAACGAGCATTTTGATATAGAATCTTTGTATATCAATATGAAAAATAAAAAATATCGGGTGAGCCGTGCAACACTCTATAATACCATCGAATTATTATTAGAATGCGGTCTTGTAAGAAAACATCAATTTGGGCAAAATCAAGCATTTTATGAAAAATGCTACTTTGACAAACAACACGACCATGTTATACTCTCTAACGGAGAAGTAATTGAATTTTGTGACCCCAGAATTGAAAATATAAAAAAAACCATTGAAGAAGTTTTTGACATCGAAATAATTAACCACTCTCTATATTTCTACGGAAATAAAAAATCCAAAAAATAATATGGCGGTAGATTTACTACTAGGTCTCCAATGGGGAGACGAAGGCAAAGGAAAAATTGTTGATGTTTTAACCAAAAATTATGACGTCATTGCACGGTTTCAAGGAGGTCCTAACGCCGGACACACTCTTGAGTTTGATGGTATAAAACATGTGCTTCACACCATACCCAGCGGTATATTTCATAAAAACGCAATCAATGTTGTAGGTAATGGTGTAGTAATAGACCCCGTTATTTTTAAAAAAGAATTAGATAAACTTGCTCCCTTTAATTTAGACATAAAAAGCAAGTTACTTATTTCGCGTAAAGCGCATTTAATACTTCCCACACACAGATTGTTAGATGCTGCATCTGAGGCGGCAAAAGGAAAAGCCAAAATAGGTTCAACCCTAAAAGGCATTGGTCCCACATATATGGATAAAACCGGTAGAAACGGAATTAGAGTAGGTGATTTGGAATTCACTAATTGGAAAGAAAAATACCACGCGCTAGCCACCAAGCATGTTAAAATGATAGACTTTTTTGATTCTGAAATCGACTACGATTTAAAAGAATTAGAAACCGAATTTTTTGTTGCTATAAAAACTTTAAAACAATTAACTTTTATAGATAGCGAAGAATATTTTCACCAAGTTCAAACAGAAGGAAAAACAATCTTAGCCGAAGGCGCACAAGGCTCATTACTTGATATCGATTTTGGAACCTATCCCTACGTAACCTCATCTAACACCACTGCAGCCGGTGCTTGCACCGGACTGGGTGTAGCTCCCGGAAAAATAAACCAAGTTTATGGTATTTTTAAAGCCTATACAACTCGTGTCGGAAGCGGTCCTTTCCCTACCGAATTGTTCAACGACTATGGTGAGACAATGGCTCGTGTAGGAAATGAGTTTGGTGCAACGACGGGGCGTCCCAGAAGATGTGGTTGGTTAGATTTAGTAGCATTAAAATACGCCGTGCAAATAAATGGTGTAACCCAACTAATGATGATGAAAAGCGATGTATTAAGCGGTTTTGATAAAATAAAAGTATGTACCGCTTATGTATTTAAAGGGAAAACTATTACGCACTTCCCTTACAATATCGACCCGGAAAATGTCTCTCCAATTTATACCGAACTTCCGGGTTGGAAAGAAGATTTAACACAAATGACAGACGCTTCGCAACTTCCGGTTGCATTAAACCGTTACATACAATTTTTAGAAAACGAATTAAAAGTACCTATTAAAATTGTATCGGTAGGTCCCGACAGAAAACAAACCATTTTAAGAAATTAATTACTTTCAGGAAAGTAATATTTATTGTTTGGAAATCCGTCTCTTAAATACAAATCACAGGCAAGTTGTAACGAAGGTTTAATTTTTAGATGGATTTTTCCAGTTTTATTGGGTTTTAAAACGGTATTCTCACTTATTACAATTTGATTTTTGGCTGTAAGAGTAAGTACCGCATCATCTTCAAAAACTTGATTTTGAATAATTACTTTTTCTGAAAGGGCTTTAATAGGAAAAACCCAACGTTTAAATTTTTGATTTTGAATATAGGCAGTTTCAGAAGGTGTTGCTAATTTATAAACCAATTCTACTGCTCTTCCTGTATGTAACATTCCGGCACCATAGTAACCGTAATAAGGCTTATTGGCTTCAATGTCATCAATATTGGTTGCAGAAATTTTAATAATTGCATCAACTTCATCAACGGTGATGCAAGGTTGAAGCGATTTCATTAAGCCTACTGTTCCGGTAATTAAAGGTGCAATTCCGGAAGTAGCACCAAAGGTGCTGTAGCTGATTTTTTTATTCAATACATACTCTCCATAACGAACTAACCCTACTCCCGGTCCTAAAATATCTACCGCAGGATTTAATGTTCGTAGAGAAATGGGATAAATATAAGGTTTATCAAGTGTATCATTATTTTTAAATCCTAAGGTTCTTCCAAGGTATCCTCGTATATTGAGAGCATAAGGATTGTTTTTTTTACTCATCAAAATATTATCCAACGGTTTTTTATGACGATGCATAACCGTTGCAACCGAGATGACCTTATCATATGAAGCCGGATAATAAAAAAGTTTTCCTTTGTTTTTTGTTTTAATCCATTTTTTATTGTGAGCTATGGCGACAATTACAGTTCCTTTTTCAGCCATTTTATAAACTGCTTCTTGTGCCGATTCATAAGGTTTGGTAATTCCCCAACTACAATTTATAACGTCGGCTCCCAAGTTTGATAATTCTACCAAAGGCTCTAAAGTACTAAAAAAACCATAAGAAGTGCCATAAATACTGCAATCGTAACAAATACCGGCAAAGCCATAACCATTATCACCCTGCGCTGCCGCCGTGGCAGAAACCGATATGCCATGACCATTGGCAAGGTGAGACTTTCTAATAACTTTGGTTTTACCTTTAAATTCTAAATCGGTGGTATCTACGCTTCCGTCTGAAATACCAACAGTAATTTCTCTTCTTCCGGTGGTATAGTACCACGCTTTAGGTACGCCTAATACGTCATAATAATCCAGATAAACCGGCAACCCGATGTTATCGCCTATGGTACTTGTAATTCCGTAATCATTAGGCTCATATATTTTCTTATCTTCTTCGGAAATAATTTCTCCCGAAATAAAAGGTGAATTCGGACTTTGCAACAAATCTTGTAGCAAGGAGTCATTATCACTTACAACAAAAAAAGTGCGTTTTAAATATTTCTTCTTAGCATTACGAGCAGTTTTTTTAAATTCGTAAATAGTGTGTTTTGAAAAAATATTTTTTAGCCGGGCATCCGTTCCTTTATAAACCAAAACATTTCCTTGTCTGTCAAATTCGGGCATAACAAGCGTGTCTTTGGCTCTAACATAAAACCAAGAATATTCTTGAGCCTCAACGGCAGACAGAAAAAGAAGAAATAACAGAATAAAAAACAGTCTTTTCATCGCAATGTATTTTCAAGTTAAATATACTAAAATTAACTTGATAATTGTAAATTAGCAACCAATTTATGGTTTCAATATTAATTCCTACATATAATTATGATATTACCAAACTAGTTGGTTTACTTCACAAACAAGCTACAGATACGGGCATTGATTTTGAAATAATGATTTGTGACGATGCCTCCTTAGATCAACAGATTAAGTTAAAAAACAAAAAAACCGAGACCTTACCACATTGTTTTTATTTTGAAAACAAAAGCAATTTAGGTCGCACAAAAACAAGACAATATCTTGCCAATAAAGCCAGCTACAATTGGTTGCTATTTTTAGACGCAGATGTTCTTCCGAAAAAGGATACGTTTTTAAAAAAATATTTTATTGAGATTCAAAGAAAATCACACCGAAATCCGGTAATTTTCGGTGGTGTGGCATATCAAGAGCATACGCCCGATAGCAAAAAAATATTACGGTGGAAATACGGAAAAAAAAGCGAAGCTAAAGCTGCTGTCAAACGTATAAAAAACCCGTATAACGTTATATCACAAAATTTGCTTATTAAAAAAGAGGTATTTTTAGAAAATAATGTTTCCGGAAATGAATACGGGTTAGATATTTTATTTTCGTACCGGCTAAAGAAAAACAACATTTCGGTTTTACACATAGAAAATCCGGTAGTACATTATGGATTAGAAACTGCAAGTGTTTTTTTTAGTAAATCGTTAGAAGCTGTTAAAACAACTTTTATTTTTGAAGAAAAAGGGTTATTAGCTTCCGATTTCAGACCATTGCAAAAAAGCTACTTGTTGTTACAAAAATTTCATTTGGAAAAATTATTTATACTGTTTCTTTCGTCATTTGTTCCTTTAATCGAAAAAAATATTTTTTCTAAAAACCCTTCTATTTTTCTGTTTAATTTGTACCGTTTGTACTTTTATATCAATTTAAAGAGAAATGCCTGAGTTTTCTGTTATCATACCGCTTTACAATAAAGAAAAAGATATTTTAAATACCTTACAAAGTGTTCTGTCACAAACTTTTACAAATTTTGAAATTATTATAGTAAACGATGGTTCTACAGATAAAAGTGCCGAAATTGTTAACACAATAAATGATGACAGAATAAAACAATATTCAAAAAAGAATGAAGGCGTTTCGAAAGCTCGTAATTATGGTGTTGAAAAAGCTCAATCTCCTTACATTGCTTTTTTAGATGCCGACGATTATTGGTATCCCAACCATTTGGAAGATATTAATTTATTAACCGATAAATTTCCGGAAAGCAATTGGTTTTTAACTGCTTACGAAAAAAAACGGACTCAGTCGTTTACAACCTCTATGCAATCTCCTATTACCCGAAAAGAAAAGGGATGGACGGGTATTGTCTCTAATTATTTTGAGAATAGTCTGGTAGATTGCCTAGCTTGGACATCTGCGGTTTGCATGCGCAAAGACTTCTTTTTAAAATTAAAAGGATTTGATTATACCATCACTAACGGAGCCGGAGAAGATACCGATTTATGGCTTAGAGCCGCCCTTATTTCTCCTCCAGCTTTTATAAATCGGGTTTCAGCTCGTCATAATCTTGACGGCAGTAATCGTATTTCACATACGCCTACCTTAAACAGGGTATTTATGAATCTTGATAAATATGAGGCTCAAGCAAAACACAACCCCAATTTAAAAAAATACCTCGATTTAAACCGGTTTTCATTCGCTATACAACACAAACTTGCCGGCGACAGCGTTTCTTTTACGAATTATTATAAAAAGATTGATTTAAAAAATCTTACCTCCAAACAACGCCTTTTACTTAGATTACCAAAATTTATATTAAAAGTATTATTAAAGATACAAAATGTTTTGGAGAGAAAAGGAGTTCGGCTAACTTCTTTTAAGTGATAAAAATTCTTGATAATCTCGTATATAATCATTTTCATCATAGACATCGCTAACCAACGACAAACACACCGATCCGGAAGAAAAATTAACCAACTCTCGCCAAATTCCGTTGGGAATTAACAAACCTCTGTCGGGTCTGTTTAAGGTGATGGTTTGGCGGGTTTTTCCGTTATCCAATTTTACGTCAAAACTACCGCTTAAAGCAATTAGACATTGTTGGAGTTGTTTATGAGCGTGTGCGCCACGTGTTTCTCCTCCGGGAATATCATATAAATAATACACTCTTTTTACTTCAAAAGGAAGCGTATTTTTTTCGATTACAGATAGATTTCCGCGCCCGTCGGGGTCTGTTATTTTAGGTATTTCTATAATGTTAATTTCATTCATTTTTGCAATAAATTATTCCATTTTTCTGAAACGGATGTCGCCGAAAATTCACTAACAGACTTTTCGGTATTGGTCTTTATATAATTATACAACGCATCATTCTTAAACATAGTCTGCAATGCTTCGGCAAATAAAGATACATTTCTTTCTTTAATTAACAAGCCGTTTTCTTTATGTTTTATTATTTCTGCCGGACCGGAAACAATATCAAGCGAAACAACCGGAGTTCCAACCGAAAGAGACTCTACCAACACCATTGGAAATCCCTCATACCGGCTGGTAAGCGTTACTATTTTAGCGCTCTTTATAATAGAAAACGGTTTTTTTATAAAGGGCAAGAAAATAATAGTTTTCTCTAAAGATTGTTGTTTCGCATATCGTTGAAGCATCTTCTTATCTTTTCCTTCTCCCATAATTACCAAAAAGATGTTTTTCTGCCAAAGCATTGATTTTTTAAACGAATTTATAAGAAACTTAAAACCCTTTATATAATCATCAATTCTTCCGTAAGACAACAGATAGGTTTTGTCTTGTAATTCTTTAGGTAGCAGTTCGTTTTCATCCTTCCATTCGGGTAAAAAACAATTATGAATGGTGGTAACTTGAGTTATTCCGTATTTTTTGATAAGATCATTTTCAATCTGCTTTGAAACTGTAACCAATCGGGTTTCCGCCAAACAATGAGCAGTAAATTTTTTGGGTTTATTGGTTACATATTGATTTAAATTAGAGCTATGAATTATATATATTTTTTTTAATCCTTTATACAAATATTTTGCATAAAATAGCTCACGAAAATAGTTATTCTTTGAACGATGATCGATAATGATATCCACTTTTTTTTCCACCAAAAATCTTCTCAAACGGCTAAACCTTTTTACCCTGCTCAACAACGTATCAACCTTGGGTTTATGTTCACCCAAATTAAATAACGTACCGGAAAAAGAATAATCTACTCCCGAGTTTAATGTTACAATATACACTTGATAACCCAAATTATGCAATAGCTGAGAAAGAATAGCGCAAGAGCGTTCTGCACCGCCTTTTTTTAACGAAATGGTAACCAAACAAACCGTTAATTTCTTTTTTGCAGGAGTTTTTTGCATAAAAAACGGGTATTTTTTAGTAGGTTTACAAGGTCAAAGATAGGCAATTTATGAAGATACTTTTAGTAGGAGAGTACAGCCGGCTACACAATTCATTACAAGAAGGTTTAGTATCATTGGGACATCAAGTAACTTTGGTTTCAACCGGTGATGGTTTTAAAAAATTTCCGGCAGATATTTTATTCAAAAAAAAATATGTTAGCGGTTTTTCCAGAAAAGTATTGGTTGGGATATACAAACTATCCGGAATTAATATTTCTTCGGTTTCTGTTCAAAAACAATTTTTTAACCAAAAAGAGAAATTTACCGGTTTTGACGTGGTGCAACTTATAAACGAAAGCCCGTTCGGCATTGCTCCAAAAGCCGAAAAAGAGATTATTTCTTTTCTTAAAAAACACAATAAAAAATTGTTTTTACTTTCTTGCGGAGCCGATTATACCAATGTAAAATACGCTTTAGAAAAAAAATTGAAATATTCTATTTTTGAGGATTATTTTTCAGGAAAAATTCAAAAAAAACAAATTGAGTTTGCTCTAAAATACAGTACACAGCCATTTAAAGAATTGCATCATTGGGTGGTAAATAAGGTTGAAGGAATAATCGCTTCAGACATTGATTATCACCTTCCGTTAATAGGTAAACCCAACTATTTAGGAATGATTCCAAACCCTGTAAATATTTCAAAAATCAGGTATATTAAAAATCCCGTAACCGATAAGATTACTATTTTTTTAGGCATCAATCGAAGCAACTACCACAGCAAAGGGATTCGTTTTTTTGAAGAAGCATTACAAGGCATTAAAAAAAAATATCCCGAAAAAATAACTATTGTTGTCGCGGAAAATCTTCCGTACGACCAATATATTCATCGCAATAATCAAGCCCATATTGTTCTTGATCAAGTCCTCTCCTACGATCAAGGGTATAATGCGCTTGAAGCAATGGCAAAAGGAAAAGTAGTTTTTACCGGAGCCGAAAAAGAGTTTGAGGAATTTTACAACTTAGATTTTTCTGTTGCCATTAATGCGCTACCAAATGCTCAAAATATTGCAAATGAGTTGGAAAAACTCATTAAAAACCCCGAGTTAATAACACAACTAGGCAAAAATGCTCGACTGTTTATTGAAAAACATCATAATTACAAAAAAGTAGCAAAACGATACATTGATATTTGGAAGAACAACTAAAGTAATTTTTTTTCAGATTTTGAAAAATACCTGTTTACCAAAAAAGCCACCACAAACAAGTAAATAATATATCTGAAAAAATGCGCCATTACTACGCCTTCTACACCATAAATTCCGCTTAAATAATTAGCAAATAAATAAAACAAGGCAAGTGAAAGCATCTCTGTAAAAATAAAGTTTCTAACCAATTTTTTAGCAAAAAACTGATGTGCCAACACCAAGGCTACCAAGCGAATAAAATCTCCGGCTAATTGCCATTTAAACAACGGACCCATTTCTTGGTAATCTACAAAAATATAATTGATAAATAGTTGTCTGAAAAAGTAAATTAACAACATTCCGATTGCAAATAGAGGTAATAGGGTTTTATAGATGTTCATTACCTCGCCTACAAATTCTTTTTTTGAATAAATGGTACTAAATTTAGGAATCACATAAAGGGTAAAAATAGCACCTGAAAAAACCATATAATTTTTTGATAAAATGGTAATTGCCGTCCATATATCTGCACCGGAATTTCCAATTTTATCGGCTATCATTCCTCTAATATCGGTTTCTAAAAAATTTAATAAAATTGTAGAAACAAAAGACATTAACGAAAAAGCCAACAAACTTTTTGCAAGTGGTGCTGCAAATTTTAATTTAGAGAACTGCACATATTCTCGTAATACTTTTATAAAGATTACCAACATAGCCAACACTTGCACTAAGGGAATAATAGCAATAGCAATTAGAACTCCGTCAAGATTGTATTTATATAGCCCGAAAAGCGTAAGTACGGCAGAAAACAAATAGGCGGTTAACTCAATTTTTGAAAAACTTTTATACTTAGACAAGCCATTCACTACCCCGTTAAATACCCGTTGAACGGCTATAAAAGGAGCCATAACGGCAACAATTTTTATGATAAAAGCATACTCTTTTGAAAAGAAGAAAAAATCACTAATCGCTTCCGAAAAAAAGAACAGCACAAAAAATGTGGTAATACTGGCAAAAAGTGTAAAAACAAAAGCCGTTGAAAATAACTTTTGCAATTGTTGTTTGTCCTCTTTATGTTCGGAAACATATTTTACTATCCCGTTAAAAATACCCAACGAAGTAATTGATGTAAGTATTTGCATCAAATTACGTAAAGAACCTACCTTGGCATAGCCACCACTGGGTAACAACTGGGTTAATTCGCGTTGAATAAAAAATCCAATAAAAAGCCTAACTAAAATAACTCCCGAATTTAGAGAAGTCATTTTTAACAACAGGTTATTTTTAATAAATCTATGTAGTTTCAAAAAAAATTTATTAGTTCACAAACTTACTAATAATTTATATTAGGAAGAAGAAATAAAAAAGCCGAAGATTATAATATCCTTCGGCTTAAAATCATAATACGTATTTAGTCTTACCAGACTATGTCAAGAGTAACTTCTTCACCATCTCGAATAACCACAACTTTTGTTTTTTGTCCTTTTTCAAATTTTGAAAGTGCTTTCATATAACTCATCATATCCACGATTTCTAAATCTCCTACTTTTATCACGATATCTCCTTTTTTCATTCCGGCTACTTGAGCGGGTTTTCCGTCGGTTACGCCGTCTATTTTCATTCCGGCTTTATCATACATATAATCCGGGACAACACCAAGGGTTACTTTAAATTTAGGGTTATTTTCGCTTTCGTTTTTAGTTTTTCTAAAAGCCATTTTTCCGTTATCATCCAGATCTGTAATGATTGCCAAAATGTAGTTGGCTACTTTTTCCATTCCCTCATAATTTAATTTATCGGCATCATCTGTAGGTTTGTGATAATCTTCATGTTGTCCGGTAAAAAAATGCAATACCGGAACATCTGCCAAGTAGAATGAAGTATGGTCGCTGGGTCCCACGCCGGATTCTTTTTCAATAATTTTAAAGTCTTTATTATTGGCATTTACCACTTGACTAAACATTGGAGAAGTTCCTACACCGTAAACGGCAAGCGTACTATCTTGTTTTAGTCTTCCTACCATATCCATATTTAGCATATAATTTACTTTATCAAGGTCTATGGTAGCGTTTTTAGCAAAATAATTAGAGCCTAAGAGTCCCATTTCTTCACCGGAGAAAGAAATAAACAAGTAGTTATTGCGGGTATTTTTTCCTTTTAATTTATCTGCCAGATAAAGCATCATTGCAACTCCACTGGCGTTATCATCGGCTCCGTTATGGATTGCTTTATCTTCTCCTCTGTGAAGTGTGCCTTCTATTCCGTACCCCAAATGGTCAAAGTGAGCACCAATAATCACGGTATTTTCTGCTTTATTATCCAAAAAAGCGACCACATTTAGACCGGTAATGGTACTATCCTGTTTAGTTTCTACAAATTGTGCTTTACCGTGCGGATGTGTTTTTGGTTTAAAGGTAAAAGGTTGTAAATATCCTTCGGTTCCGGCTGGTTGTAATCCCAATTCTTCATAGCGTTTGGCGATATAATTGGCGGCTTCTCTTTCTGAAGGAGTACCTGTTTCTCTTCCCTTAAGTTTATCATCTGATAAAAAATAGACATCATCTTTCATCGTTACGGTTTTAACCGGAGTTTCGGTTTTACAGGAAATTAACAAGATAAGTGCGAATAGTAATGGGAATGCTTTCATCGTTATTTTTTTTTAATATTTCGTTATTTATTCAATAAATCAAAGGTTTTTTAATTGGTGCTGTTTCGTTATTTTTGCGCAAAATTACACTAATTATGAGATATTTCCTATTTTTATTTGTATTTACAAGTTTAATTTCTTGCAAAGAAGAAACCTCGCAAAAAAAAGAAGTCGAATCGACCGATAGAGAAATTACAACACAAATCGCAAATTCGCTAATTTTTCCCGAAGAAAAACATTTTAAAAATATGCGCCAAGTTACATTTGGCGGTGATAATGCCGAAGCCTATTGGAGTTTTGACGACAAACAGTTGGTATTTCAATCTAACAATAAAGATTGGGGTGTAAATTGTGACCAAATGTTTTTGATGAATGCCAACGACACCTTTAAAAACAATAAACCGCAAATGATTAGTACCGGAAAAGGTCGCACCACTTGTGCCTATTTTTTACCGGACAATAAGCATTTTGTATATGCCTCTACTCATTTGGCAGATGAAAATTGCCCCGAAGTTCCGCTTAGAAGAGAAGGCAAGTATGTATGGCCCGTATATGATAGTTTCGATATTTTTGTAGCAGATTTGGAAGGAAATATCACGGCACAACTTACCAACGAACCCGGATACGACGCAGAAGCAACCGTTTCGCCAAAAGGTGATAAAATTGTCTTTACATCCACCCGAAGCGGAGATCTGGAATTATACACTATGAATCTGGACGGAAGTGATGTAAAACAAATTACCAACGAGTTGGGATACGACGGAGGTGCATTTTTCTCCCCGGACGGAACAAAAATTATTTTTAGAGCTTCCCGACCTAAAACCCCAGAAGAAATTAAAAAATACAAAGATTTACTTGCCGAAGGACTGGTAGAACCTACCAATATGGAACTTTTTGTCTGTAACGCCGACGGAAGCGACTTAAAACAAATCACCCACTTGGGGAATGCCAATTGGAGTCCGTTTTTCTTACCCGACGGAAAACGTGTGTTGTTTTCCTCAAATTTTGAATCTGAAAAAGGATTCCCATTTAATTTATACATGATTGATATTGATGGAAAAAACCTTGAACGCATTACACACAGCCAAACATTTGATGCTTTTCCGGTATTTTCGAATGATGGTAAATATTTAATTTTTTCATCTAACAGAAACAATGGAGGCGGACACGATACCAACCTTTTTATTACTGAATGGGTAGAGTGATTTTTATTGGTGAGCCTGTCTACCGACAGGTAGATTGATGAGGTGGTGAGTGAAACTGAAGACTGCAAACTGAAGACTGCAAACTGAAGACTGCAAACTGAAGACTGCAAACTGAAGACTGCCAACTGATATAAACACAAATCCCACCATCCGGTATCTTTTTTCCTAAAATTATAGTAGCTTTGAAACCCGTAAGACTCAAAGAGATATCGCTATGCCAGAAAACAAAAGGAAAAACAATTATTTATCGCTTTCCAATCCGGTTTTAATAGGGTTGATTTGCGGGTTATATCCTTTTTTGTTTTATACATCCAACAATTATTTTGCTGTAAATTCTACCGAACATTTTTTGTTTTTTGCCTCTTTCTTTATAGGTATTCCGATAGTAATTTTTCTTCTGTTTTATCAATTTTCGAAAAAAATTCTATTTCTGAAAAAACATAAAAACCAACTCATATTTATACTCATCATCTTAATTACGGCTTTTTTTACTTCATATGCTTCTACGCTATTAATAAAGAAAAAGTTTTTAAGTATTGTTTTAATACTAAGCGGTTTGCTCTCTTTTAAACTTTCGCACACGTATAAAAAAGTATTGTTATTACTGTTAATTATGAGTGTGCTTCCTATGTTTAAATTGGGAATAAAAATAGCAGACAATTTAAGAGCAGACAAGCAAATTAAAACCTTCAATAAGGTTAAACCCATTACTTTTAAGAACACTCCCAATGTGTATATGATACAACCGGACGGGTATGTTTCAAAATCGGTTATGGAAGATTCTTTATATCGATATAGAAACAATTTTTACAACTGGTTGGAAGCACAAAATTTTACATTATATCCCGATTTTAGAAGTAATTATCCGGCTAGTTTACCCTCTAACGCTTCGATGTTTTTAATGAAGCAACATTTATTTTTTAATATGACTTTTCCCGATTTAGAAATGCCTCGCGCACGTGAGGTAATATGCGGAAACAATCCTGTGCTTTCCACTTTTAAAAATAACGGATACAAAACCTACATGATTGTTCAGGACGATTATTTTCAACAAAATCATTGTAAACAACAGTACGATTATACAAATATTGATATAAAAGACCTTCCTTATTTTAGCAGTGGTGGCGAAAACAGAGCCGATGTTTTTATGGATTTTAAAAAAGCTTTTAAAGAGAGAACAACTAAGCCCAGATTCTTTTTTATAGAAAAACTATTACCCCACCACGTTCATTTTTCAGGTGATAAGAATAACCGGAAAGAGCGCGAACGAGAAGAATACCTCGCCAAAATTGAAGAGGTGAATCTATGGTTAAAAAATTTATTGGCTTTTATCGCCGAAAACGATCCGAATGCAATTATTATAGTACTGGCAGACCACGGTGGCTGGGTAGGAATGGAAAGTTATAACGAGATGTTTCTGACCAAAAACAAAAATAAAATAAAATCTATTTTCGGGAATCTGGCTGCCATTAAATGGAACGGTTATCTAAATGCAAACCAAGACAAAAATCTAACTTCTAACGTAAATGTTTTTAAAGTCTTATTTTCGGTGTTAAGTAAGGACGAAACTTTGTTACAATTGGATGAAGACAATTCGAGTTACAACTTACTCATTGATGGGTATTTTTCAAAAAAAGTGAATCGGGTAATTGATGATAAAAAAGAAGTTATTTTTGAAAAAATAAAATGAGTTTTACACACACCATAAACAATTTACTATCCGGTAAACTAAAGCCTCTTTTTTACGGTTTAGCAGCCGGTTTGTATCCGGTATTTTTTTACTATTCAAACAATTATGCATTGGTGAGGTCATTTAAGCATTTATTGTTTTTTGCTTCCGTTTTTTTGTTGGTTCCTATTGCCGGTTTTTGGATTGCTTCGGTTATTTTTAATCTTTCCTATCTAAAAAAATTTAAAAAATACCTTTTGCCTTTTTTAAATACTTGGGTATTTTTAACCTTACTATTGGTTTGCATTTATGCCGGAATTTCAACTTGGTATATTATACTCACAGGCAGTATGGCAATAATTATCGCTTTGTTTTTCTATAAACACAGCAATAAAATTGTAATTTTTCAATTTATTTTGGCTTTTATAGGTCTCTTTACATTAATTCCTACCCTGATTAAACAACAAAACTTTTCTAAAGAATGGAAAAAACAACCCGATGATATTGCTCAAGCCATCTTTAAGAAAAAACCCAATGTTTATTTTATTCAACCGGACGGATATGTAAACCCTTCTGAACTAAAGAAAGGATATTATAAGATTGATAATAGCAAATTTGAAAACTTTTTAAAGCAAAATAATTTTACCATCTACCCCGATTTTAGAAGCAATTATGCCTCTACCCTACCTTCAAATAGTTCTGCTTTTATGATGAAGCATCATTACTACAACAAAGCTATGAGTGATGAAGAAGGTATGGACGGGAGAAGTATTATTATTTCAAACAACACGACGCTGAGTATTTTTAAAAACAATGGTTATAAAACCTATTTCTTAACCGAATCTCCTTATTTTTTAATGAATTTTCCGAAAATAGGATACGATTACGCCAATTTTTCTGTAAAAGATATTCCTATTATTTCTAAAGGAACAAATTATAAAAGAGATGTTGTTACAGATTTTAAAAAGGTGTTTGACAAAAGTGAAGATACTCCTAGATTTTTCTTTATTCAAATTTTAAAACCCGCCCATATTTCAAACTCCTTTACCGATTCAAAAGGTATTGCCGGTGAAAAAGAAATTTGGATAAAAAAGCTACAGACGTCTAATCAAAGACTTACCGAAATTATTTCAACAATAAACAAAACCGACCCCAATGGTATCATTATTATATTGGCAGATCATGGTGGTTATATCGGAATGGCTTCTACAAAAGAAGCACAAAAAAAAATACAAAACAGAGATAAAATATACAGTATTTTCAGCAACCTGTTTGCTATTAAAGGTGTCGATTCAACTTTTCAAGAATACAACAAAAATCTAAAAACATCGGTAAATGTTTTTCGGGTCTTGTTTTCGTACCTTTCCGAAAATAAAAAATACTTAGCCCAACTTCAAGATGACGGAAGCTACATCATTATATATAGAGGTGCGCCACGAGGGATATATCAATATATTGATGATAGCGGAAATGTAGTATTTAATAAAGTAAAATAAATTTATTAGCTATCATAAACAAATAACTGTTGTGTAATTATTTATTTAATTTATTTTTTTTGTGAAAATCACGAAAATAAAGACGCCTGCTTATACCTATTATAATGCCGTTACAGAATGAAAATAATTCAATGAGAGAACTTGAAATTGAAGTATATTAAATTTGTATTCGGTATTGGATTATATTTGTAAAAAATGAATAAAAATGAAGGTTTTACATCTTTCCGGTGCCAGAAGTTGGGGTGGCAATGAACAACAGTTAGCAGAATTAATCAGAGAAACTATTAAAAGAGGTATTAACAATGTTGTTTTTGGTGTAGGAAACACACCTTTGCACGATTATTGTGTTGCCAATAATATTCCTTTTATTGTCTGTAGAGGTATTAAGTTGAATAAACTAAAAAACTACAATTACCTAAAAACCATTGTTTTAGAAGAAAAACCTGATATCATCCATTTACATACAAGCGATTCGTTAACTGTTTATACAATTTCAGATTTGCTACACCGCCTAAAAACACCTACTGTTTTTTCAAAAAAAGGAATGGGAAAATCTATGACTATGTTAAGCAGGCTTAAATATAATTATAAAGGAATAAATAAAATTATTTGTGTGTCAAACCAAGTAAAAAACCAGATGAAAGAACTGGTTATAAAGAAAAAAAATGTTCATAAATTAGTTGTTATTTACGATGCCGTGAAGCGTTTACAACTTGCCGATGCGGAAAACATAAGAAAAAAATTTAACCTTCCCAATGATGTTTTTATAACGGGTAATATTGCCAATCATACCAATGCAAAAGATTTATTTACCTTATTAAAAACGATTTTTATTATGGTAAATACGCTAAATTTTAAAAACCTGCATGTTGTTCAAATGGGCTCGTTTACGTCGCTTACAGAAGAATTAAAAGAAAAGGCAAAATTATTGAACATAGAGCAATACATAACCTTTACCGGATTTATTGAAAATGCTTCGGTGTTTTTACCGCAGTTTGATGCTTTTATTCTTACATCAGAAAGGGAAGGCGGACCCACATCCGTTTTAGAGGCTTTTTGTTATAAAGTTCCGGTTGTTTCTACAAATGTGGGTGTTCTTCCGGAGGTAATTAACAATGGTGAAAACGGATTTATTTGTAATGTCGCAGATGCTCAATGTCTTGCAAAAAACTTGGTTACACTTCTTAACGGGAAACAGCTTCAAGAAAAATTTAAAACTCGCTCACACAAAAAATATTTAGATTGTTTCACAACCGGTATGTTTGCAGATAAAACTCTTGCTGTTTACAAAAGCATTTTATAAATAACAGTAACCCAACATCCTTTTGTATAATGATGACATATCGGGAGATTATGTAGGGCTTAAATTTGCTTAAGAAACTGCTCTATAAAAACAAATGACGAAAATAAAATACGTTCAATTTTTTAGTAATTTATTTACCATTAGAGGAGTTGATTCAACTTTTCAGAACTACAATAAAAAACGAAACTTCTGAGAATGAGGCTTTGATTTGCCCCTAAAAGGGGCATATAGAAGTCAAATCGTTGTTGCTGACTTTCTACTTTTTTTTTCTTTTTTTTCCTGATATTTTTTATACTTTTTTATTATTTCCTCATCTAATCCTACAGTACTAACAAAATACACTTTTGCCCAAAAATGATTTCCCCAGTACGGTTTCTTCTTTAATCTTGGGTAACTCTTAAATAATTTTTCCTTTCAAAACACCCATTAAATGGGAAATAGAAATTTTAGGAGGAACTGAAACCAATAGGTGAATATGATCGAACATTTAACTCTATAACTTCATATTTTTTTCATTTACATAGTTTATTTACATCACCTACAACCAAATCCTTTACTTCTCCTTTCAATATTCGTAATCGACATTTCGTAACCCCAAACAATGTGATAGTCACACTTGTAGACTACATTTTTATATTTACTTATACTTGCTAATATAGGCAAAGCCTGCAGAACAAGACGAAAAATTCACGGAATATTTAAACGACTAAGTAGTGTCAACAAGTTTGTGCATTTTGAAAACACCCGAATTCTGGGCATTTTTATCCAGAAAATAATCGGGAGGGTTTTGCGCATTCCCCTCTTTGGTCATAGCAGTTTTATATAATTCACTTCGTTTTTATATGAATAATGCGGGTTAAGTTAAAATAAGACGGAATTTGTAGCTGAAAATTGATAATGTATCTTCATATTAGAAATGACCCCGATTTTGTGGCTTTTTACCTAAGGTAGATATAATTTGCCACTTTTCGGGGTTTTTACGCTACAAAGATACAAATTATTTTATTAAAAACCAGGTGTTTATACAATTTATGAAAGTGCCGCATTATTTCTTTTCAGTTCCCGGAGGATATTTTGCCATAATTTCAGAAACTATTTTATTAATGCGTTCTGTTCTTTGGTCAACAGTTCCGCGCGTAACCAAACCGGAAGTGCCGATACCTTGCCAAATAAGTTCTTTGGTTTTTGCATCTATCAAGTCGATATAAAGTGTGCCTTCGATTGTTCGGGAAACTGTGCTTCCCCAATGTCCGCCAAACCACCAAGGGTTCCAGCCCCAACCCCAGC
>JALWKK010000037.1 GCA_027081505.1 Flavobacteriaceae bacterium | reverse complement strand
ACACAACTCATGCGCAGATGAAAATGTTTTTAACCCGAATGGGAAAAAATTCTAAATTTATGATTACAGGCGATCCGGGACAAATCGACCTTCCAAGACGAGTTATTTCCGGATTAAAAGAAGCATTACTTGTTTTAAAAAATGTAAAAGGAGTTGGTGTTATTTATCTAGATGACAAAGATGTGATTAGACACCGACTTGTTAAAAAAGTAATAGCAGCCTATAAAGCAATTGAAAATGTAGATTGATATTTGGGGAGTGATAATTTCAAAGGGAGTGGGTAAGAAACTTAAATTTTGTGTAATACCAAAATGAATTGTATTTTAGTACAAAATAAATTGGAATATTTTTTTCTGTATCAAGGCAAAAAACACAGTTATAGCCGTAGCTATGACGAGTATTTTAACGAATATACAGGTAAAAAAAGAAACGATTTATTGAACTAATATATAGTTGTTTTTGGTATAAGTGTAGCATCACCGATTGCTTCATCTATCACGTTGGTTACGTGATTTATTATCACGCTGCTTTTGTTTGATAAATACTGATTTTATTGATATAGATGCGGTTTTTAGGTAAAATTTTACAGGATTGTGGTATAGGTAAGACACTATAACATCTTGGATAGACCACTTGCTATTGATGAATCCGGAATGCTAAAGATTTTGTATGTTCATTCAGCCTCTCAAGGTAATTTACTAATACCTATTCTTAATATAAATTAGTCCAAAACTATTTTATATTTTAGAATGGTTAATGCCGTTACAGAATGAAAATAGTTCAATGAGAGAACTTAAAATTGAACTATATTGTGAATTTGTATTCGGTATAAATTCAGTACCCGTTAAGCTCAAATACAAAAAAAAACCGCCTTTTCAAGCGGTTTTTTAAAGTTTAGTGAAAATTTTTCTTTTTCAAATTTTCTTAGTATGTTTTAATTGTTTTAAAACGTCTTTTGTTGTTCCACATATAGCTTTTGCTATTTCTTGGTTTTTCTGATAATTGATTACTGTTTAGCGTTCTCATTTTTATGTTGTTTATGCTATTTTAAATTGTTGCTTGTTTGACGAAATTTATGTCAAATTGTTACGCAAAAAAGTAAGTTTAACACTTTTTAACACACGGTTCTATTTTTCTATGCAAAAGTAGTTTTAGAGGTGAGTCTAAAAGTATGATATCTGTCATATTTATTGAATTTTGTATCTTTATTTATTAATTTATAATTATTAATATGTTTATAGGTCATTATGCTGCAGCATTTGCATTAAAAGGAGTAGAGAAAAAGGCTTCGTTAGGAATGCTTTTTATAGCAACACAATTTGTAGATATCTTGTTTTTTCCGTTTGTTGTAACCGGTATCGAACGTTTAACGTTTGTTAAGGACTATACAGAAGTAAATAATTTTTATATGGATTATTACCCCTTTACACATTCACTGCTTGGTTCAATACTATGGGGTTTTCTTTTTTACTTGGTGTATAAATTTTTAATTTTAAAGCAAGAACCCAATACAGGAAAGATTGCTCTGGTTATGGGACTTGCTGTAGTGTCGCATTGGTTTACCGATCTTATTGTTCATACAGCCGATTTACCACTGTTTTACGGAAAACCAAAGTATGGATTCGGACTCTGGAATTATAAAAATGCAACCTTTATAACCGAAGCTGTATTGTTGCTTATTGGATTTTTATATTACCTTTCTAAAACAAAACCAATTACTAAATCCGGAAACTTTTTAGGATGGTTTTTTGTACTGTTTCTTATTTTAATAAACTTTTTAAACTTGTATGTATTACCGGCAAATGAAGATATTGGCTCGTTAACCGTTTCTGCTCTCATTGCGTATTTCTTGTTTGCCATGTTAGCACAATTCATCGATAAAAAAAGAGCTTGAAAATGATTTATGTCATTTCAAAACGATGTGAGAAGTAGTAACTTTAAACAAAATTTAAACTACTTGAGTTATGAAAAATATAAAATTTAATAAGGCAACAGATGATTTTGGCAAAATAATTTTAAAACTCATCCCGCAAGTTTATCCCTATGTAAAACACAGGTTGTATGTTTTTGAAACTAAAGGAATTATTCATAGAAATATGTACAGTCCCAGCGGAGTAATAGATGATGCAATTGTTTTAATGTATAAAAATTACAAAGATGATAAAGCAGAAGAAAATTCAGTACGCATCGCACTATTTACCTTTTGCGATAGTGAATTGAAAAAGATAGGTAAAAATGAAAAATTCCATAAAAGTACAATGAGTACGCGTGATATTTTAAATAATGAATTAAAGCAATTGGAAGAAAAATTTACGGTAGATGGTAATTTTGATTTAATTTTGGAAGAAGATCTGGACGATATCTCGTACCAACAAGAAGATTTTAAAAAGAAGGTATATTTGTATGAAGATACTCAAAAACAAATTATTAAAGCACTCGAACTATCCTCGGAAGAAGTTGTGCTTACCGAAAAACAACGCTTGGCACTCAACAACATCTATCATTGGTTACCTGATGAAACTTCTAATGTGTTGGATATGTTTGTTTTTGGCAAGTTAACTTACAGGGAAATCGCTATCGTAAAACAAGCTGATGAATTTGATATAAAAAAGAATATTCAGGAGGTAAGTAGCTTGATACGAAAGAATTTAGAGTAATTTTTTTTAAAAACAATCATAAACGGTCTCGTGTATGAGTGGTTCAGGATTACAAACGTAGTTAGAATAATTCATCACTGCTTGTACGTAAAAAACCGATTATGGTTCTTAGACAAAGCGATGTTCCGGCAGATGTTATGTTTGTTAAAAGTACAGATGGCGGGGTAAGTTATTCATCGCCAATTCGAATAAATACAGATGCCGGTACAACGGCTTACCAGTGGATGGGAACTATGGCAGTTGCTCCCAACGGACGTATTGATGTTGTTTGGCTTGATACACGAGACGCTCCGGGCGGAACATACGACTCAAGATTATACTATACTTTTTCTGAAGATCAAGGAGACAGTTGGATGCCTGAAGAGGCTATTTCTCCTGCTTTTAACCCTAATATTGGGTATCCTAATCAAGATAAAATGGGCGATTATTTCGATATGGTTTCTACAAATGAGGGAGCGCATTTGGCTTGGGCAAACACTTTAAATGGCGGGCAAGATGTGTATTATACGTTTATTGACCCGCAAATTTTAGGAGTTAATGAATTTTCGGAAAGGGTTTTAAATGCTTCGGTTTATCCAAATCCTTTTTTAGATGAAACTCGTATTTCTTTTTCGGTTAAAAAAGAAACAAAAGTTACCGTATCTGTTTTTAATCTTTTAGGAAAAAAAATAACAACTCTTTTAAACGATACTGTTTCCGGTACACAAGAACTGGTTTGGAATAGTAAAACCAATCAAGGGATTACGGTACAATCGGGGTTGTATTTTGTTCAAATTTCATCTGGTAAAACGGTGACTACCTTAAAATTGATAAAAAGATAATTCAATTATTTTCTCCAAAATTTAAAAATAAAATAAGCAGAAAGTAATGCAATAGCGGTTAACACTATACCTGCAGTATAATTTCCGTAAGTGTAATATCCCGTGGCAAATAAAGCGGAGTAAACTGCCAGTACGCCCAGAAGCATCGAAGCCAGGTCGATAGTGAAATTATCTTGGGTTGCTTTTAGTGATATATCGTTGTTTTTAGCCATTCTTTTAAAGGGATTCCAACCTACTCCATAAGGCGTTACCGTATTGTAAAATGAGGCTAAGGTTTTTGTATCTGTGGGTCTGGTAAGTAAAGTTACAGCTATCCAGCTTACAGTTGTTATGGCTACTCCAATAATGAGCTTTTGGTAGTCTTCTAATCCTAATTCGGTAAATTCAAATACAAGTGCCATGATAAAAGAAACCACCATTCCTGTTATTTCACTATAGGCATTAACACGCCACCAAAACCAGCGTAAGATGAAAATTAAACCCGTTCCTGCGCCAATTTGCAGCAATATAGAAAACGTACTTAGTGCGCTACTTAAAACCAAGGCTAAGAGTGCAGATACAATCATTAACAATATAGTTGAAAGCCTTCCCACGGCTACAAGTTCTTTTTCGGAAGCCTCCGGTTTTAAAAATCGTTTATAAAAATCTAGTGAAATATAGGAAGACCCCCAATTTAAGTGTGTAGAAATAGTACTCATAAAAGCTGCAATAAGCGACGCAACAACAACACCTAACAATCCGCTTGGTAATTTGGTTAGCATAGCCGAATAGCCTAAATCATGTCCTAAAACAGCATTAGGAAACTGATTGCCAATATCTGAAACTTGCGGATAAAAAACCAAAGAAGCCAATGCAATTAAAATCCAAGGCCAAGGGCGTAATGCATAATGAGCAATATTAAATAACAAGGTTGCACCTATGGCGTTTTTTTCATCTTTTGCAGCAAGCATTCGTTGTGCAATATAACCACCGCCACCGGGTTCTGCACCCGGATACCACACACTCCACCATTGTACTGCCAAGGGGATAAGAAGTAGGGTTAGTAGCGATTTTGTATCGTTAAAATCAGGTAAAAAATTAAGTTTTTCTGCAACGTTTTTATGCTGCAATAAATTTTGTAGTCCCCCAATTTCCGGTAAATTAATAATATAATATGCTGCCCACACCGAACCAACCATTGCGATAATAAACTGGATAAAATCTGTCAATATTACTCCTCTAAGCCCACCAAACGAACTATAAGCAACGGTTACAAACGAGGCATATAAGACACTTTGCCACGGTTTTAAATCAAACAAAACACCGCCAATTTTTATTGCCGCCAAACATACCGAAGCCATTATCATGACATTAAAAAAAACGCCGAGATAGAGCGCTCTAAATCCTCTAAGGAACGCTGCTTCTTTACCACTGTATCGCATTTCATAAAATTGCAAATCGGTAAGTACTTTCGAGCGTCTCCAGAGCTTAGCATAAACAAAAACCGTAAGCATTCCGGTAAGTAAAAAAGTCCACCAAATCCAATTCCCGGCTATTCCGTTTTGGCGTACAATGTCGGTTACCAGATTTGGAGTATCGGCAGAGAAAGTTGTTGCTACCATTGAAATACCCAATAACCACCACGGCATATTGCGTCCGGAAAGAAAAAACTCTTGACTATTTTTGCCCGATTTTTTGGCAACTGCAATGCCTATGATTAGAAAGATTAAAAAAAAAGAAATAACAATCGTCCAGTCTAACCAATCTAAGTGCATAAAATAAATTATAATGTTACCAGCAGTCCTTTTGCTTGTTCAACCCATCTATCGCGCTCGATACGGTCGGGAAAAAAATCGATGAGTTGTGTGATAGTTCGAATGTCTCTGGGTTGTAATTTGCTTATTTGATCAAAAGTGTAAATTCCTATTTCGTTTAGGCGTTCTTCAATGTAGGGTCCTATTCCGTTAATTTTAGTTAAATCGTCACGTTCGGAAATAGAAGCTCTTCCTATCAAATCAAAATCTAAGGTAGGTTTTTCTTGCGAATAGTTTATATAACTGGTACTTGTTTTTTCAGCAACTTCTTGTTTTAAAACACTTTTTACTTCAACCAATTCTTCTTGTGTTTCTTTAACAACTTCAACAATTTTAGGTTTTATTTCTGAAAAGATGGTTTCAATATCTTTTACTTTATTTGTCAAT
>JALWKK010000036.1 GCA_027081505.1 Flavobacteriaceae bacterium | reverse complement strand
GTCATTTATATTTACTTGGTAAATATACGGTTTATTTGTTAGAAAAAAATCATTTAGATTTACTTGGCAGTATCCCTTTTTGTGCGTATTTTATCAAAATAAAAAATGGCTTATTGAAATCATTCTATTGTTAAGGCAAATCAAATCATAACATTCATTTTAGCTTTCACAGCTTATTGTGTACTACTAATTTTTAATTAATTTGTATTGCAAATAAATCAAAATCGGAAGCATCTGTAATTTTTACATTATAAAATTCACCGATACGTAAACAATTTTCTTTAATTTTAATAAGCACCTCATTATCTACATCCGGACTGTCGTATTGGGTTCTTCCGATATAATGATTTCCTTCTTTACGGTCGATAAGAACTTTAAATTCTTTTCCTATTTTTTGCTGATTAAGTTCCCATGAAATCTGACTTTGAATTTCCATAATCTCATTGGCTCGTTGTATTTTTACTTCTTCCGAAACATCATCTTGTAATAAATAAGCTGTTGTATTTTCTTCGTGCGAATAAGTAAAACACCCCAAACGTTCAAAACGCATTTCTCGCACCCACTGTTTTAACTCTTGAAAGTTTTCTTCGGTTTCGCCCGGATAACCCACGATAAGCGTGGTTCTAATAGCTATTCCGGGAACTTTTTTTCTAAAATCGGTGATTAGATTATTAATTTTTTCTTTTCCGAAACCTCGTTTCATAGATTTTAACACATCATCACTAATATGCTGCAAGGGAATATCGATATAGTTACAAATTTTAGGTTCCTCTCGCATCACTTCCAGTACATCCATAGGAAATCCGGTAGGAAATGCATAATGCAATCGTATCCATTCAATACCTTCTACTTTTATCAACTCTTTAAGCAGTTGAGCCAAGTTTCTTTTTTTATATAAGTCTAAGCCGTAATAGGTTAGATCTTGTGCAATAAGAATGAGTTCTTTCACCCCTTTAGCGGCTAGTTTTTGAGTTTCGGTGATTAATTTATCTATGTGCTTACTTTTGTACTTGCCTCTCATAATGGGAATTGCGCAAAACGAACAAGGGCGGTCACAGCCTTCGGCAATTTTAAGGTAGGCATAGCTTTTGGGAGTAGTGGTAAGACGTTCACCTACGAGTTCATGTTTGTAATCTGCTCCTAAGGCTTTTAATAAATTTGGTAAATCGGTGGTACCAAAATATTTATCTACATTGGGTATTTCTTTTTTAAGATCCGGTTTATAACGTTCAGAAAGGCATCCGGTTACAAACACTTTATCTATTTTTCCTTCTTCTTTTTGTTTTACAAAATCTAAAATGATATTAATACTCTCTTCTTTGGCATTGGCTATAAATCCACAAGTATTTATTACCACAATATTTCCATCCTCTTCATGTACTACTTCTTTGTGATTGGATTTGAGTTGCCCCATAAGCACTTCACTATCGTAAACATTTTTGGAGCAACCCAAAGTTACTACGTTGATTTTATTTTTTTTTAGTGTTTTAGTACGCATATTTATTGCTATATTTTAAAATAATTTTAAAATTTTCTTATCTATTTTATGTTTTCAAAGGTATCATTCTTAAAATTAATCCTATGCAATCTTTAAAAAAAAAATTCCTACCTTAACAGGAAGCTCTTTAAATTCTTCTAATGCAGATATAAAGTCTCCGTTGGTGAGCGATTGTATCTAAAACCTCACACGAAGGGATTTCCCAAAGGGACAAGCTGTGCGTGAGCGGGGTGATGAGGTGGTGAGTTTGTGAAGATTAAGTTAAGATTGAAGATTGATTCTTAATTCTGAACAACCCTGAAACAAAAAAAACAGAAACTGCTTACTGAAAACTGCCAACTGAAAACTGCCAACTATCACATTCCCGTTCTAATGGCTTCAACAGGGTCTAATTTAGATGCCGAAATTGCCGGTAATATTCCGGATATTAAACCGATAAGCGCCGAAATAGAAGTGCCGATTAACATGTTTTTTAATGATAAGACAAACTCAAAATCACCGGTAAATTGTGATGCAATAATCGAAACAAAAAACACCAATCCCAAACCTATTAATCCACCAATTACCGAAAGAATAATAGCCTCAAACAAAAACTGAAATAAAATAAACCTGTTTTTTGCGCCCAGCGATTTTTGAATACCTATTAAATTGGTGCGTTCTTTTACACTCACAAACATGATATTAGCAATTCCGAAACCACCAACTAATAACGAAAACAAACTTATAATAAGCCCCATAACATTCATTTGTCCGGTAACATTATCTATTAAATCTGCAAAACCCTGTAACTGATTTACAAAAAAGGTGTCTATTTCGCCGGGTTTTAATCCTCGTGCCAATCTAAGCTTATGTTTCAACATAGCAATAAATGCATCGTTATCTATATTCTTTTGAGGCTTAATAACAATTTGCGGAAAAGTACTTCGTGTATTGCTTCCGTATATTTTCCGAACCACATTTACCGGTAAAAAAATGGAAGTGTCTTTAGAACCTCCAAAAATTCCGGAACCTTCTTTTTTTAAAACCCCAATAACAGTAAATTTTCTTCCGTAAAGCCTCACTTTTTTACCAATAGGATTAAAGCTGTCAAATAAATTATCAGCAATTTCGTTTCCTAAAATTACAACCGGAGCGCCACTTTTGGATTCCGATTCATTAAAAAACCTACCCTTTGTCAATTGCAAAGCTTCAATATCGTAGTATTCATAGGTAGTAGCGCCTACATCAACATTAGAAACATTTTTATCTTCAAATTTTATAGAAGTTCTGGGTACGTTTAAAGTAAACGAAATAGCTTCCATATCGGGCATATTTCGTTTTAAATGTTGATATTCATCATAAGTAACATCCGGAAATTGCTGAATTTTCCAACGAGGAACATCGGTAGGAGCAAACGAAAAACGCATCACAACAATGGTACTGTTGTCTAATGAGCTTATGCTTCCTTCTATTTCACGTTTTAGAGAATCTACGGCTGCCAACACCGCAATAATCGAAAAAATTCCGATAGTTACACCCAGTAACGACAAGAATGTACGTAACTTATTGTTTTTTAATGCATTTACAGCAAAATTAAAACTCTCTTTTAATAATCGTAAGTAGATGAGCATAGGCTATCCGGTAAAAATTATAATTTCAATAAAGGTATGACTCTTTTAGCAAACTATTGTTACAAAATTAAATAACAAATACGTACTTTTGCCATTTTCCTAAAACAGTTATTTGTAACATGCGCAATCTAAAAATCACTTCGGCATTAATTTCGGTATTTCACAAAGAAGGTTTGGCTTCTATTGTTAACAAACTTAATGAGTTAGGTGTTACTATTTATTCAACCGGCGGAACCCAAAAGTTTATTGAAAAATTAGACATTCCTGTTGTACCTGTAGAGTCGGTAACCGATTATCCTTCTATTTTGGGAGGTCGTGTAAAAACCTTGCATCCTAAGATTTTTGGAGGTATTTTAAACCGAAAAGAAAACCCCGACGACCAACAACAAATGCAAGAATTTTCCATTCCGCAACTGGATTTGGTAATTGTAGATCTGTATCCGTTTGAAAAAACCGTTGCTTCGGGAGCTTCAGAACAGGAAATTATTGAAAAAATTGATATCGGTGGAATCTCCTTAATTCGTGCAGCTGCAAAAAATTTTAAAGACACGTGGTGTGTTTCTTCTATGGAAGATTATGATGAAGTGTTAGAAATATTGAATTCCGGTAACGGAGAAGTTTCAGATACAGACCGAAGACGTTTTGCTGCCAAAGCATTTGCCGTTTCTTCTCATTACGACACGGCTATCTTCAACTATTTTAATACTTCTTTGTCTGAAGAAAAGCTATCCGTTTTAAAAATCAGCCAACATCAAGGCAAGCAACTTCGGTACGGTGAAAATCCACATCAAAAAGGATATTTCTTTGGAGATTTTAAAGCGTTGTTTGATAAATTACACGGAAAAGAACTAAGCTACAACAACCTCCTTGATGTAGATGCTGCGGTAAATTTGATGAATGAATTTTCGGGTGAACTGCCAACTTTTGCCATTTTAAAACATAACAACGCATGCGGTTTGGCACAACGAGAAACCGTATTACAAGCCTATAATGATGCACTTGCAGGTGATCCGGTTTCGGCTTTTGGCGGAATATTAATAAGTAATGTTGAAATAGACTTGCCCACAGCCGAAGAAATTCACAAACTCTTTTGCGAAGTGGTAATAGCGCCTTCGTTTTCAAAAGAAGCTCTTTCTGTATTAAAAGAAAAGAAAAACAGAATTTTATTAATTCAAAAACAAACCGATTTACCACAAACAACGGTTAGAACCGCCCTAAACGGATATTTGGTTCAAGACAAGGACAATCAAACCGATACGCAAGAAATTTTAACAACGGCAACACACAATAAACCCGACAATAGCGAGTTAGAAGATTTGTTATTTGCCGCAAAAATTTGCAAACACACCAAGTCAAATACCATTGTTTTGGCAAAAAACAAACAGCTTTGTGCCAGCGGGACAGGACAAACATCTCGTGTAGATGCACTTAACCAAGCAATTGATAAAGCAAAGAAATTTGGTTTTAATTTAAAGGGATCGGTAATGGCTAGCGATGCGTTTTTTCCGTTCCCCGATTGTGTAGAAATTGCGCACAACCAAGGAATAAACACCGTAATACAACCGGGAGGCTCTATAAAAGACCAATTAAGCATCGATTATTGCAACGAAAATAATATGTCAATGGTTTTCACGGGAGTACGTCATTTTAAACACTAATTTTGTTATCTTTGTGGAAATAGGTAACCCGAAAAGAATATTAATTTAGAAAAAAAGAGTATATGGGATTTTTTGATTTCCTTACAGAAGAAATAGCGATTGATTTAGGCACAGCCAATACGCTAATCATTCATAACGATAAAGTAGTGGTAGATGCTCCTTCTATCGTTGCTCGAGACCGTGCTACAAGAAAAATTATTGCCGTAGGTCAAGAGGCTAATTTAATGCAAGGAAAAACTCATGAAAACATAAAAACCATAAGACCTTTAAAAGACGGAGTAATAGCCGATTTTGATGCCAGCGAACAAATGATAAGTATGTTTATTAAAGAAATTCCGGCACTAAAAAAGAAATGGCTTACCCCATCCTTACGAATGGTAATTTGTATTCCAAGCGGCATCACAGAGGTTGAGATGCGAGCTGTAAAAGAAAGTGCCGAACGGGTAAACGGAAAAGAAGTATATCTTATTCACGAACCTATGGCAGCTGCTATAGGAATAGGCGTAGATATTATGCAACCCAAAGGAAATATGGTAGTAGATATAGGAGGCGGAACCACAGAAATTGCCGTAATTGCCTTAGGCGGAATTGTTTGTGACAAATCAGTCAAAGTTGCCGGTGATGTGTTTACCAACGACATTATTTATTATATGCGTACCCAGCACAATTTGTATGTAGGAGAACGCACAGCCGAAAATATTAAAATCACCGTAGGTGCAGCTACTGAAGACCTTGAACTTCCACCTGAAGATTTAGCCGTACAAGGTCGTGATTTACTTACCGGAAAGCCAAAACAAGTACAAATATCGTATCGTGAGATTGCCAAAGCATTGGATAAATCCATTCTTAGAATTGAAGATGCTATTATGGAAACCTTATCGCAAACACCACCCGAACTCGCCGCCGATATTTACAATACCGGAATTTACCTTGCCGGAGGAGGATCTATGCTTAGAGGATTGGACAAGCGTTTGTCGCAAAAAACAGATCTTCCGGTATATATCGCTGAAGACCCGTTGCGAGTAGTGGTACGCGGAACCGGAATTACACTTAAAAATTTAAACCGGTACAAAAGTGTGCTAATGAAATAGTCGTTAGACACTTCAACGTTTAACAACAAAACATTAATTTTTTAGCAAGCGTAATGCAGCAGATTATTTTATTCTTTATAAAAAACAAAAATACCCTGTTGTTTTTGGTGCTTTTTGGTATTTCATTTGCTCTTACCATTCAATCCCATTCTTTTCATAAAAGCAAATTTATATCGTCTGCTAATTTTTTTAGTGGAGGGTTGTATGCTATTAAAAATAATATCGTTGACTATTTTCATTTAAAAGAAGAAAATCAAAAACTCACCGAAGAAAATGCACGATTACGAGAGGCGGTTTTTAATAAAAATAGCGTTTTAAAAGAAGATACAACTGCCTTAAAATATCAATTTATCACGGCAGAAGTAATTAACAACAGCTACTCAAAAAGCAACAACAAACTCACCATAAACAAAGGAAGTAAAGATGGTATCGTGCAAGACATGGGCGTAATTACAACAAAGGGCATTGTAGGCATTGTAGAAGATACTTCAAAAAATTATGCCGTAGTTCAATCTATTTTAAACAGACAAAGCCGTATTTTTTTAAAACTAAAAAATACCAATCATTTTGGTTTTTTAACTTGGGATATGCAAGACCCAAACACAGTTCAAGTAATAGATTTTCCGCCTTTAGCACCTGTAAAAAAAGGAGATACTTTGGTAACCGGAGGAAATTCGGCTATTTTTCCGGAAGGAATTTTAGTAGGAACTATCACCGATTTTTCATTTAGCAAAAATGAAAATGATTATTTTTTAACCGTAAAATTGTTTAACGATATGACCAACCTTAATTATGTCTATATCATCAAAAATAATCATTACACCGAAATTAAAACCCTTGAAAACAACTTGAACGATGCAGAATAAAGAGTGGGAAATAAATCTAATTCGGTTTTTTGTACTACTACTTTTACAAGCGTTGCTGTTTAATCACATTAACTTCTTGGGTTACATAAACCCCTACGTATATCTAATTTTTATATTACTCTTTCCGTTTACCGGAAATCAAACCTTACTTATTTTTTTAAGTTTTATGTTAGGATTAAGCATTGATGTTTTTTCAGATTCGGGAGGTGTTCACGCAGCAGCTTCTGTTTTAATTTCCTATCTGCGTCCGGTTTTTTTAAAACTTTCGTTTGGAGTAAGTTACCTTCACAATACGGTAAAGATAAGTGAAGCCAGATTCAACCAAATAATAACCTATGTGGTTGCTATGGTTTTTATTCATCATTTGGTATTGTTTACGCTTGAAATTTTTAACCCGAAACACATTTTGCTGATTTTAAAATCAACTCTTTTTTCGGGTATTTTCAGTACGATTCTTATCGTGAGTTCGTTTGTATTATTTAGTCAAAAAAAATAAGCTATGCGAAAATTTCTCTTGCTTATTATGGTGGTGATAACCGGAATAGTATTTACGGGAAGGCTACTGTACTTACAAGTGCTGGATACTTCTTTAAAAAAAATATCTCAAAACAATGCGGTAAAAATAGTGTATGATTACCCGCAACGAGGCTATATTTTTGACCGAAACGGAAAACTTTTGGTATCCAACCAGCCTTCTTATGATGTAATGGTTATACCTAAAGACATAAAAAACTTAGATACGATTGCTTTTTGTAATCTGCTTGGTTTGGACAAAAAAGAATTTAAAGAAATTTTAAAAAAAGCTCGGGTGTATTCCCCTCGACTTCCTTCGGTAGTGATTCCGCAACTTACAAAAGAAGAATTTGCACGATTAAGTGATCAAATGTATAAATACAATGGGTTTTACATACAAAAACGCTCGTTACGAGATTATCAAATAAAAAACGCGGCTAATGTTTTGGGTTATATTGCCGAAGTAGATAAAGCGATTATTAAAAAACATCCCTATTATCAAATGGGTGATTTAATAGGAAGTGCGGGTGTTGAGCAACAATATGAAAAAATATTACGAGGAAAAAAAGGAGTAAAATACATACAACGAGATAAATTTAATAGAGAAATAGGACCCTACAAAAACGGAATTTTTGATACACTTCCCGAAAAAGGAAGAGATATTATGCTCACCCTTGATGCCGATTTACAAAAATATGGCGAAGAATTGATGGTCAATAAACGCGGAGGGATTGTCGCTTTAGAACCTTCGACCGGAGAAATTTTGGCTTTGGTAACGGCTCCCGGTTATGACCCGGCATTATTGGTAGGAAGACAACGGTCTAAAAATTTTACACGCTTGTGGTACGATACTATCTCAAAACCATTGTTTGACAGAGTGTTACAAGGCGAATATCCGCCCGGATCTCCTTTTAAAACCCTTAATGCTTTGATTGGCTTACAAGAAGGAGTGATAGATACACAAGAAAGAATATCTTGCCATGGTGGCTATAACTATGGTGGAAAGCGTCCTTTAGGTTGTCATCATCATAGAAGTCCGTTGGCTATGATAGACGGAATAGCCATTTCTTGTAACAGTTATTTTGCCACAGTGTATAGACGAATTATTGAGAAATATCCTACTCCGCAAGAAGGAATGGATAACTGGAAACACCATTTGGAAAGTTTTGGTTTAGCTAATTATTTAGGATATGATTTGCCTCCGGGACGAAAAGGATTAATACCAGATTCAAAATTTTATAACAGGTATTACCCAAGCCATAATTGGTATGCCGTAACAACCATATCAAACTCAATCGGGCAAGGCGAAATACTTACCACACCTATGCAAATGGTCAATTTTACAGCTGCCATTGCCAATAAAGGATGGTTTTACAAACCTCATATTTTAAAAAATGTGATGGAAGTAGATACCATTCCTAAAAAATACACAGTTAAAAATTTTACTACCATAGATTCTACCTATTTTGAACCCGTAATTGAAGGAATGCATGAAGTATATAATACCGGAACGGCTTCGTATTTAAGAATTCCCGGTATAGAAATTTGCGGAAAAACAGGAACGGCTGAAAATTATATTAGAATAAACGGCAAACGAATGAAACTTACAGACCATTCTATTTTTGTGGCATTTGCTCCGAAAGACAACCCGAAAATTGCCGTAGCAGTGTTTGTTGAAAATGGTTATTGGGGTTCGCGATGGGCTGGAAGAATAGCAGGTTTAATGATAGAAAAATATTTAAAAGGAACCATCTCCAGAAAAGATATGGAAGATTTTATACTTAATGGCAGTCTGGAAGAAGAATATAAAAAACCTTATAGCGGGGAAGAATTTTTAATTAATCAGTAAGGTTTTGGTGAGGTGGTGAGGTGTGAGGTGTGAGTTGGTGAGTTGGTGAGTTAGTGAGTTGGTGAGGTGGTGAGGTGGTGAGGTGGTGAGGTGGTGAGGTGGTGAGGTGGTGAGTTGATGAGTTAGTGAGTTAAGATGGAAAAATGAAAAGAAAAAAATAGAATAAATAAAAAGATGCATCAACAACGAAGTTTACAAATAGATTGGATTACGGTTGGCTTGTATCTGGTATTGATTGCCATAGGTTGGATCAATATTTATTCGGCTTCTATAAATGATCCGGTAACTCACTTTTTTGATTTTAACCAAATCTATATAAAGCAATTATTTTTTATAGGTTTAAGTTTGCTTCTTATCTTTTTTATTTTGGCATTAGATGTCAAGTTCTACGAGCGGTTTTCGAGTGTTATTTATTTGGCTTCTATCTTATCGTTATTAGGACTCTTTATTTTCGGAAAAAATGTTAACGGAGCAACCTCTTGGTATGCCATTGGCAGTTTCACCTTTCAGCCCAGTGAGTTTGCCAAGATTGCTACTGCGTTGGCATTAGCCAAATACGTAAGCGACATTCAAACTGATATCAAGGATATTAAAGACCAGTTACGAGCATTTCTCATCATTGCCATTCCAGCACTTTTAATTATTCCTCAACCCGATCCGGGTAGTGCGTTGGTGTATGCGGCATTTTTGTTCCCATTGTACCGAGAAGGGCTTCCGTCATGGTATTTGCTGGTAGGTTTTATATTTGCCGGTTTGTTTGTAGCTACTTTGGCGTTTGGTGTTGCTTGGGTAGTCTCGGCTATTTTTATAACTCTTGCCGTTTTGTTTTTCAGAAAAAGAAAAAAACGCCCATCAAAACGAATGTATTTATTGGCTTTAATTGCCGGTATTGGGTTTGTTTTTTCGGTAAATTATATTTTTTATAATGTTTTTGAACAACGTCATCGAGATCGTTTTAACTTGGTATTGGGTAAAAAAGTAGATGCAAAAGGAATTGGCTATAACACCAAACAAAGTGAGATTGCCATTGGTAGTGGCGGTTGGTTTGGAAAAGGATGGACACAAGGAACACAAACCAAAGGAAATTTTGTTCCCGAACAACACACCGATTATATCTTTAGCACCGTTGGTGAAGAATGGGGGTTTGTGGGTAGCCTAACAGTTGTTTTGTTATTTGTGTTTTTAATCATCAGATTATTAATCCTATCCGAACGCCAAAAATCCCAATTTAGTCGAGTTTACGGATATAGTGTTGCAGCCATTTTGTTTGTACATTTTTTTGTAAATATTGGCATGGTAACCGGCTTGTTACCTACCATCGGAATTCCGTTGCCGTTTTTTAGTTACGGCGGTTCAGGATTATGGGGCTTTACCATTTTACTATTTATCTTCATAAGATTAGATGCTTCTAATTATATTAACCGGTGATAAATAGATGTAAAATCTAAGGAAATTAAAACTTCAATATCAATCAAAACTATAAGCCAATCCGGTTTTTAATTGGTAATGCGAATTTTGTATATCCAATGCCGGATAAGTATCGTAGGCAAATGTATGGGTTACTTTAAATAAAAAGTTTTTGTGTATCTTAAAAATCAAGGAGGATTCCATGGCTATTCTAAAATCGCCAAACCGTTTTAACAACGGCTGATAATAGGTAGTGCTAACAATTGAAATATTATCGTTAGGATACAAACTAAACGAAAAATAACTGCTGAAACGAACATCTCTGTTAATGGCTGTCCCGTCCGAGAGTTCTTCATGTTCATACATTATAAGTGAACCCAGATAAAACTTATACTTTTCAGAACTCGATAATTTAAAACGAAATCCCGTTCCTGCCAATCCTCTAAAGTCAATTTTTGCAATTTTATTATACTGCGCTTGAAAAAAAGCTTCCCAAATAAATACGGGTTTTATTTTGTAATTGTATCGTAGGTGTTGGATACCGCTATTTGAAAAATCATCGTTTCCAATCTTAATAAAGTTAAGCTGGTTTTTAAACAACACTAATGATTTTTTGGTTTTGTATTGCACGTGAATATCATTAGAAACAATAAAAAAATCGTTTTGATTTCGTGCAAAAGTTACATCAAGTGTGGCAGAACCCGACCAACCTGAGGTGTCGGTAACTTTTCGTAACGATTCGACATTTAATATTTGCGCAGAAGCAAGCGTGCTTATAAAAAGCACGGTGAAAAAGAAAAAAAATTTCATAAAATTCGGTTAGTTAGTTAATGAGAAATTACTAAAATTTTTCACAGCAAAAATATTGATTTATATTAGCAAAAAATCATATAAATGGACTATTTTTTCATTGTTTCGGTATTGGTGGTTTTAGCTGCTTTATTTGGTTATATAAATGTTCGGTTTTTAAAACTTCCAAACACCATTGGGTTAATGTTAATAACCATTTTATTTACACTGGGAATTTTTTTATTAAGTTATTTTGATAATACACTGTTAGAAGCCGAAAAATATATTATTCGCCAGATAGATTTTAGAACGGTATTGCTTGACATTATGTTAAGTTTTATGCTCTTTGCCGGTGCATTACATACCAATTTTGAGCAACTCAAAGTACAACGGTTGCCGGTATTGGCTTTTTCCACTTTTGGCGTATTGGTGTCTACCTTTTTAATAGGTACGGCAATGTATTTTATTTTACAACTGTTGGGATTACATGCAGATTATATATATACACTCTTGTTTGGTGCACTTATCTCTCCAACCGATCCTATCGCTGTTTTAGGAATTTTAAAAAAAGCCAACGTGCCTAAAAAATTGGAAGTAAAAATTGTCGGAGAATCATTGTTTAACGATGGTGTGGGCGTAGTGGTTTTTCTTACTATCTACCAAATTGCACAATTGGGAATTGATGAAATTGAAGTGATACATATAGTAGAATTGTTTGCAAAAGAAGTGATAGGTGGCATAGGTCTGGGTTTGCTATTGGGTTGGATAACCTATAAATTAATGAAATCTATAGACGATTACGATATCGAAGTAATTATTACATTAGCTGCAGTTATGATGGGAACCGTTATTGCACATAAATTACATCTCTCGGCTCCTCTGGCAATGGTAACCGCCGGATTAATTGTAGGAAACGATACGGTACGAGATTCGGCTATGTCTGAAATTACCGAAAATTATGTAGATAAATTTTGGGAACTAATCGACATTTTACTCAACACCATTTTATTTGTATTAATAGGAATGGAAATTCTTGTGCTTACCTTTGATATGCAGTATTTAATTGCCGGAGTTATCGCGGTTCCAACTATCTTATTGTGTCGCTATTTATCGCTAAAAGGACCCATTAATTTCTTTAAAAAACGCTTGGATTTTGTTCCAAAAACCGGAATTATTATGACTTGGGGAGGACTTAGAGGTGGTATCTCTATCGCATTGGCATTAGGGCTTACTCAAGAGATGCATCGCGATTTGTTTTTGGTTATCACTTATGTAGTGGTTGTTTTCTCTATTTTGGTTCAAGGACTTACCGTAGGTAAACTGGTAAAAAAGCTTGAAAAAAACTAACGCCAATAAAACCAATTTTTAATTAAATTAATAAAGGAAAAATGGTACTTTTAACATTTAAAATCATTTGTAATGAAACGTTTTAACTCCCTTCTCTCCTTTTTACTAATACTTGTAGTAATTTATTACAGTTTTTCTTCCTTAATGCCCAAAGAAGCAGCTCCTTCATCGATTGATAAGACACTTTTTTCTGCCGAGAGAGCACTTGTTCCTTTAAAAGAAATTACCAAAGCACCGCATTATCTAGGCACGAAAGAACATGAGCGAGTTAGAAATTATTTAGTTTCCGAATTAAAAAAATTGGGACTGCAACCCGAAGTACAAGAAGGTTTTGTGTTAAATACCAAATGGAAAAGTCTTGATAAATCTAAAAATATTATTGCCAAAATAAAGGGTACCGGCAATACCAAAGCGCTACTTGTTTTTTCGCATTACGACAGTGCTCCAATATCTTCTTACGGAGCCGGCGATGCCGGAAGCGGTGTAGTTACTATCTTAGAAGGAATTAGAGCATATTTGGCTTCAGGGAAAAAACCTAAAAACGATATTATTATTCTTTTTACCGATGCCGAAGAGCTGGGCTTAGACGGAGCAAGATTATTTGTAAACGAACACCCTTGGGCTAAAGACGTTGGTATTGCCATTAATTTTGAAGCTAGAGGAAGCGGTGGTCCCGGTAATATGATTGTAGAAACAAACCAAGGAAATAAAAATCTTATAAAAGGTTTTATAGAGGCAAATCCCGATTATCCTGTAGCTTCTTCCTTGATGTATAGCATCTATAAGAAACTTCCCAACGACACAGACTCAACCGTTTTTAGAGAAGACGGAGATATTGACGGTTTCTTCTTTGCTTTTATAGACGACCATTACGACTATCATACTGCAAATGATAATTTTAAAAATTTAGATAGAAACACTCTACAACATCAAGGCGAAAATCTCCTACCATTGTTACATTATTTTGCCGATGCAGATTTGTCTCAACTTAAATCCAACGAAGATTCGGTGTATATAAATTTTCCTTTTGTAAAAATGATAAGCTATCCTTTTTCGTGGATAAAACCTATGTTTTTTATTGCACTGCTTATTTTTCTATTTTTAATTTTTATTGGTTTAAAAAAAGGTAAACTAACCGCAAAAGGGATTATTAGAGGATTAATCGCTTTTTTTAGTTCCCTTATTATAAACGGACTTATAGGGTATTTTGGTTGGAAGTTGCTTCAAATTGTGTATCCTCAATACCAAGAAATTCAACACGGTTTTACCTATAACGGGCATACGTACATTGCCTTTTTTGTGGCGCTTACCCTATCTTTAACATTTTTATTTTACCGAAAATTCAGTAAAAAAATTACTGTTACCAACCTGCTGGTTGCACCCATCTTGTTTTGGTTACTTTTAAATGGTTTTATTACATTTTCGCTACAAGGAGCCTCTTTTTTCATCATTCCGGTTTACTTTGCATTATTGGCATTTTGGGTACTCATAAAACAGGAAGTAAACAATACCAAAAGACCCAATATTTATCTTATGCTATTACTGTCTGTATCTGCGATTTTTATCTTTGCTCCGCTAGTAAAATTTTTACCAGTAGGTTTGGGACTAAAAATGCTTGTAGGTAGCACCATTTTTACAGTACTTCTATTTGGTTTGTTGTTACCCGTAATAGGATTTTACAAATCGAAAAGAGCTTATGCCGTTCTGTTTTTTGCCATTGCTTTTGTCTTGTTTGTAAAAGCGCATCGTAACAGTGGTTTTACACCGGAACATCAAAAACCTAATAGTTTGGTGTATTTTGAAGATGCCGACACGGGAAATTCGTATTGGGCAACCTACGATAAAATTCTAGATCCTTGGACAAAAGGGTATTTAGGAAATTCACCGGAAGAAGCTTCAAAATATATTTCTCTCACAAGTGGAAGCAAATACAAAAGAGCTTATACCTACGCTAATAAGGCTCCGCGAAAAAATATTCCGATATTTCAAGTTGAAAAAAACAAAGATACGGTTGTTAACAATCTTAGAGAAGTTACTTTTACGCTTTTACCACAACGAAAAGTAAACTTGATAAGTTTATACAGCAATACGTTGCTTGATAAACTTCAATTTAACGGAAGAGCAATGCCTAATGATACTACAAAAAACAAAAAATTTACTACCAATGAACTGGTTCGTTATTTTGTTACCGATGGCGATTCGTTAGAGGTTTCCTATCGTATTTCTCCAAACACACCTGTGAATTTTACAGTAGTAGAATATTCGTTTGATTTACTTAACAATCCGTTATTTACCATTGCTAAAAGACCGGATTACACAATGCCAAAACCTTTTGTCATAACCGATGCAGTCATCGTGAAGAAAACAATCGAACCGCAATTGCTGGCTGTTAAAAAGAACGATACTATATATAAAAAACTGTAGTGTTTAAAACACAAATGGTAAAATCATCTATAATAAATCTAATTGTTTAATTTAATTTTAAATGTTCTTTAGAAATCTAAAAACTAAAATCGGTTTTAAACTTTTGTAAATCGTTAATTAATACGTCCTCGTTTTTGTGTATGAATTGAAGCAATCGTTCATCACGAGCTACCGACAAGCTTCTCATTTTTGTATTTTGGTTTACGTAAATGGTTTCCAAATCCGGATAAATTGTTTTTAGCGCCTCAACAATTTGGTTGATAGAAAATGTGTTTTCCAAAACATTATAAGTGCCTTGTTTAATATTCTCAAAACCCACGTTATAAAGAATACGGCTTAACCTGTTTATATGAATAAAAGAGCGTAATTGATTACCGTTGCCAAAAATTTTTATTCGTTTAAGAAAATTGGCTTCAAAAGTAAACTTGTTTATAACCGAATCGAACCGCATACTTTTATTGTACCCGTAAACATTTCCCAGTCTTAGAATATAAGTCTGAAGCTTGGGGTTTTGTAAGGTATGGATATGTTCTTCGGCATGCATTTTTGAAATTCCGTAAAAGGTTTTCGGGTTGAGTGGTGTGGGTATATCCAACATTTTTTCGGAAGCACCATATACCGAAACACTGCTGGCAAAGATAAATTTTTTAACATTGCTTTTTCCGATAAGGTAAGTAAGTCCGGCAGTTCCCCAATTATTTACTTGGTCAAACCCGTGTGGATTATGATCTGCCAAAGGTGTTGATACTTTAGCCGCAAGATGATATACTATCTGTGTGTTTTCCAGCTCTTTAGTCAGCTTTCTCGAATCTAAAATATCTCCTTTAACAAAGCGTATTTTGGTACTTAACTTTAGGTTTCCCAAGAAAAGATTGTAGTTTTTCCGGCTAAGATTATCATATATAACCAATTCGGATATTTTCGGGCTTTTATCTAACAGATAGGTAAGTTCGGTACCAATATACCCGGCTCCTCCTGTGATGAGTACTTTCATGAGTTTATTTTTAAAGGTTACTTGGAAGTTTCATAAAGCATTATTTCTTAATTAATCGAGTGTGCAAACCACATTCTGTTTTATTTTGTCCAAACCATCTTCCTGCTCTGTTATTTTCAAAAGTTATTTTTCCGGTGCAAGGAACGCATCCTATGCTGCGGTATCCTTCTTTATCTAACGGATGCTCGGGTAGCTTGTATTTTTTTCGATAATCAAGTATTTTCTCGGCACTCCAATCCAACATAGGATGAAAACGCAAGGTATTAAACGGAGCATCCTGTAAGGTTTTCATGTTTTTTCGTACGGCACTTTGATCTGCACGCACACCGCTTATCCATACATCATATTTCTTTAAGTAATTTTCAAGAGCTTGTGTTTTGTTTAAATAACAACAATAATCTGAATCTGACACATAATAAAACAAGCCGTCTTCATCTTTTTGATGATGTTTGGAAACCAACGGGTTTACGTCAATTACTCGTAACGACAAGAGTTTTGATATTTGGTTTTTAAACATAATGGTTTTCGGAAAATGAAATCCGGTATTTATAAACAACACGTCTATCGCTACATTTGAAGTGCTTATAATATGCAAAAGCGGAATACTGTGTGTCTGAAATGAAGAGGTTACAAATATTTTTTTGTTTTGTGCGGAAAAACGGGTTAATTTTTGTTGAATTTCTGATACATTCATAAAAAGGAGCTTTAAATCACGGTTGCAAGGATTAATCTTCCTACAAATTTCACACAAAAAAAGCACTTGACAAAACGCTAGGTAGTAAATTAATCGGTTTTTGTTTTTACGTTTTCAGGTGATGAAGTTGAGATTTTATAAGTTAAAAATTATAGGACATATTCACTAAAAAATATCTCGGCAGTAGATTTGTTCTGTAAATATTGGTGCTAAAATCGGATGTTTGCACTTGTTCAAAATTATTTTCATTCGTGATGTTTCTCATTGTAAAACTCGCTCTCCATTTTTTATTATTCGGGCTGTGTTTTATTGTTACATCTAAAAAGAAAAACTGTTCATCGGGTTGGTTGGTATTAGGTAAATAATAATCGGATGATGCGATAAAAAACCATTTTTTATTCGGCTTTACAATAACTTTAAATGTATTTTGCCACGATTTATTTATAAAAGCCGATTGGTTTTCACTTTTTGAACCGGAATATTGGTGCGTAAACGTGTTTTCAAAATTTATTGGATTGTCGAAAGCTGTTTTCCAAAAAAACGAATTACTTAAAAACCGACTTTGGTTTTTCCTTAATTCTGAATTGTTTACAATATTTCTAAAGTTTGAAATGGAATAATTACTCGTTAGCTTTAATGTAGATTCAATAAAAGAAATATACTTTGAAATTTGCAAACTGGTATTCCAATTACTATTATCTTGCGGTAAAAAGAAATACTGTATTTGAGTTGTGTTTTCGGTTATGTTTTGATTGGTAAAAAAGTTTCCTGTTGACTTTTGGTAACTGATATTTGCATTGAGTTGAAATTGGTTGTACAAATCATTATTATAATACAACAAACTGTATCTTTGGCTTTTCTGTAATTCTAAACTTGGCAAATTACTTAGAGTTGTTCGGTTATTAATCAGCACTTGATTTAAGAAAAAATATTGTTCGGCATTGGTGTTTTGGTTATAACTTAGATTTGCAGTTAAAACCGAAACAGAATTAAGAATATATTTAATTTTTAATGCCGGTTCAAAGACAAAATCATTTTGAGTTTCCTGTTGATTTTCGAGACTATGTTCTAAATTTTGATTTAAAATTCTGATTGAATAGGAAGGTGAAATTTGCCATTTCCCTCTATTAAAATTGTAAGCTCCCGTATTAAAAAAGTTGCTTTGTGTGTAATCAAAATTATTTTCGGATATGGTATTTCCCGAATTAAATAATCTTGACAAAAATGGTGAATAATCGAAGTTTGCTCCCGTAATAAACGTGTATTTGTCTCTTTTTCCGGAACCGAGATAAGTTGCTTTTCCTTCGATAAATGTTCTTTGAAATTTGCTTTTTTGTGAATCGCTTTTCGAATTTTCAGTAAATAACGATGGTTCAATACGAAACGTCTGCGGTACATCATTAAACGAATGAAAAAGCGAAACTTGCATAGCTTTCTTATCTGAGAGCTTTTTTGTCCAAAGCAAGTCTTGCTTTAGATAAAAATCATTTGTATTCAAAATAGTTGAAAACACATCGGTTTGGTTTTGAATAACAGAAGCGGGCGTTTCTATATTTTCTTGCCGCAATCTTAAATTATATTCTAATAATGAAGTTTTTGATGTATTGTACTTTATCTCAATATCGCTACGATATTGTTGGGGTTTTTTGGTTATAAACGTATTGTCGGTTGTGGTAAATAGTTCATTATTTATCTGAAAATTATTTTGAAAGAGTTGATTTGTGGTGATTTTGTCTTGCAAATAATACAGATTTGTTTTAATGCTTAATTTGGAGTTGAGTTTAAAAATAGCATTGTAATTACCAAAAAATTGATTGTTTATATTGGCTCTTCTGTCCTCTAACAAATTGGAAAAACGTGTTTCGGGAATAATCTTTTTTGCAAAATAATTTTGTTCTTTTAGCTGTTCAATATTAAAAGTAAAACCAAAATAATCGAAAGGTGTTTGGTTTATACCTACGTTGTTGTATGTTAAAGTTGCAAATGATTTATAGGTTTTGGTAATTCCTAAAAGATTTGAACTTAGATTAAGAGCAGGTTTTCCACCTTCAAAAAAACCGCTTTCAACATCTAAATTGCCCGAAAAATCGATTCTGTCTTTTTTAAATTTAAGATTAAGAGATACTTTTCCTCCTTGTTCTATTCCTTTTAAAAGCGGATTTTCCGAATAATTATTAATGGCTTCAATCTGCTCTACCATATCTACATTAATATTTTTTGTGCCAAGAGAGTAGTTGTAGCCAAAAAGATTATCTCCGTCTAACAGTACGGTTTCTATCGATTTTCCTTTGTATTTTATTTCGCCGGTTTGTTCGTTAACCTCAACTCCGGGAAGTTTTTTTATTACCTCTCCAATTTTTCGCTCGCTACCGTCTTTATATCCGGAAACATTAAATGAAACCGTATCTTCCTTAACCCTAAAACGGGCTTGTTTACCTATTATCACTACTTCGTCAAGTTCATACTCTTTGATTTTGGTTAAAACAAAACGATAGGAATATGTTTTTTCTTTGGTAGGCTTTTCTAAAGTTAGCGTTTGTTCGTTATATCCTTCGGCTTTTACTACAATATGAAGAATACGGTAATCTTTTTTTAGTTTTTTTAAAAATTTCCCGTTTCTCGAGATAGTATATTCTTTCGGATATTCAGCATCGGGCGTATCTTTAAATAAAACAGATGCATTTATAAGGCTTCCCGTTTCGGAAGAAACGGTTCCTTTTATGGTTTGACCATAAGCGTAACCACCACATATAAAAACACAAAAACTAATAACTAAATTTCTCAAACCCCATTGGAATATTACCTTTATACTCAAAATTTACATCCAAATTTGAAAATCTCGATTTCATATTTTTATGATGGTTTTTATATGCCTTAACATATTTTTTTTTAAATTCATCCCATTCTAAAACCTTTTTCTTTCTTAAAAGTTTTTTTTCTAAGTCATTAAATTTTTTTTCCGGTAATTTTCCATAGGTAGAAATGGCAGCTATTTTGATTCTGTTTTCAGAATCGGTTACTTCTAAAATCAAGCCGGGCAATCCTTGAAATTTCCAAGGTCCGTAAGGTATTGGTATTTCGGGAGTATAAAAAGCATAATACGTTCTGCCTCGAAAAGTTGTTTTTGCTTTTAAGCAGTTATAGCCTAAAATTTCCTTTCTTTCGTTTAATAACTCCCATTCGTATATGTTTAATGAGTCTTTTACCAATAAATAATTTTTTAACACGGTGTAATTTGTATATATAAAACCGTCGTTTACTAAAACAAAGCTTTTGTTTTCACCCTCGGGGTTTATAGTCATTATAAAACCTTCTTTTTCATTTCGTTTAACTTTTTGAAGGTCTTTAGGTAATCTTTTGTAATAGCTAAAACTATCTAAAACAAATAAAGCGGCAGTCCTATTTACAGGATATGATTTTTCTGATAGTTGAAAGTCTTCCTCGTATAGTATAGAACCCTTATTTTGTGAAAATGAATTGTAAAACACCAGTACAAACAATAAAATCACTGAATATTTCATTCTTATTTTTTTTTATAAGAAATGGAATTACCGGGTGTAACTCCATTTCTTAGGTTTGCTTTAATTAAGGCATAGGTAGGTTATCATTAACCCAATCAATTGCATCAATACAACTTCCGGGGTATATAACAATCCAAGAACCAACAATATTTCCATTATCATCAACATAATCTCCCCAAACAATACAACCTACTTCAAGCAATTTATTTGATGAATAATAGGAAGCAATAAAGTTGTCAGCTTGAATAAAGTCATTGGGGTTCACAGTTTCAATTTTTACATCTTCTTTCAATTCAACTATTTTGTTAGAAGAAGCAAAAGTAAAAGTTCCGATTAGCATAAAAGCCAAGGCAAAAATTAATTTTCTCATTTTAAAATAATTTTTACGGTTTTGTAAAGATACAAAACCTTAGTTAACGATTAAATTTTGTTAAAAACAAGTGGTTTGCGCAAATATTTTGTGTTTTAATGAAGCGAATATATATATATTAACCGCCAAATTTTTAATGTTAAAATTTTGTTAAAGTTTGCTTGTGCGTTTATCCGGTAATTTTGTATAAGCTACTAAAAGTAAGAAGAAAAATTCAATACAAAGCCAAACATTTATTGTCTTATAAAATTACAAACAAACTCTATCTTAGCATTGTCTTGAAAATGGGAATACTACATATTCATATCTACAAAATAAAATAATTATATTTCATATTACAATAGTCAGCTTAAATCTGACTTTTTTTATACTTAAATAAAAAAAAAAAAAAAATCTTACTTTGTTATTTTAACCATTTTTTAAACGAAAGTTCATTGTAAAGCACCTTTCCTATTTCTGAAATAGCAATACGCTCCTGTTTCATTGTATCTCTATACCTAATGGT
>JALWKK010000035.1 GCA_027081505.1 Flavobacteriaceae bacterium | reverse complement strand
ATGTTTTTATGTTAAGGCGTTGTGGTATCGGGTTTGGGTACCATAACGCTGTTTCCATAACCTACTATATCTGCATCTGTTGTTCCTTCGTGGCAGCAAGGTAAGCCGTTTTCGTTTAGCGGTGCTGCGTTTGCTTGAATAATGGTTAACGAAGTAGGTACTCGGGTCTCCCATTCTTTTTCTACGGTTCCTTCGGTATTTTCTAACTCTTCGGCAATAGAGAGGTACAAATCATCGTCTCTTTCCAGAGCTAATTGCTCGGGTATCATTATATCTCCGGTTTCTAAAAAATAAACAACTGCTTTTTCAAAACCGGGTCGTACAGGCACTACCATACGACTCATCCCGCTTTGAAGAAAAGCTTGAAATATAGGATCCGTCCCGTTGCTTTGCTGAAACAAACTTTGCCAATCTGATTTTTTAGCATAAAAATACGGATAAAACAAATATGCCATTATTTCCCAATCAAAGGCTTGCTCAAAAAACGTAACGTATTTTGCGTGGGTGTCTAATGCACTGCTTAAAACCACGTTGGTTACATTGCTTTCTCCGGATATGGTAGCAAGCCCGCTATAATGGTTTTGTGATAGATGAATACCAAAGGGTCGTGCTAACATATCTATAGCAATACGTTTTAATTCTCTTTTTTCTAAAGCTCGGTTTAGTAGCGGATTAAATTCTATTTTAGTTACTTGGTCTTCTGTTAAGGGTGTTTGGGGTTCAAAAGTTGCGTAGAGCGCATCGTTGTATTCGTTTACTCTATCTTGATATGCTTTTTGAATGGCAAGAAAGGTGGTATTTTGCCAGTTCTTATAAGCTTGTGTGGTGCGAGCACAATATATAGTAAGATTAATACTGCCTGAGTGGTAGCCAAGACCCGAATAAGAAACAGGAATTGTTTTTACAAATGAATTGAAATATATTGTTTCTCCACTTATTACATTTTCATTTCCAACTAAAACATCAAAATTATTTCCATGTTCATTAGCCTTTGCATAAACAACCCTTGTAATGAAAGATTCATAACCTTCGGGTAATTCAATTGTTTCGTTTCCTGCTGCTACTTCATCCATTTCTCCACCTCCACTATCAGGTATGGTAAAAGAAAATGTTTTACCAATGGTAATAAATTGTTTTAAAGGAACTTCTACTTCTGCACCAAATAAAGCAGCGACTTCTTGGTAGTTTCCTTCATTAATATCTGAAGCATCTGCTATTTCTTGTGGCCAAACGGGTTTTTCGGGTAAAATTATTCCTTCAGGAATACCGGAAACTTGTTCTGGATTATTGGCTTCTATAACTTGAATTATGGCTTGTTTAAAAAACCGAGAAGGTTCGGGTATGGTAAATTCATACATAAGTCTTTTTCCATAATTAATTAATCGGTTTGTGTAAATTTTATCTACCCATCGATATACACCCGAAACATTAGAATCTCCTCCGCGATTATCAAAACCATGTTTGTTGTTTTCTTCAAATTCTCTTACAATGGTAGTCGTTCTTTTTCGGGTTACCTTTTGCACAATACGCTCCAAGGCTCTGGTCGTAATTTCTTCGGCATAGGTTTGTGCTGTATTATTTGAGTTTGAAGAGGAGGAGGAAGAGGCTCCATCAAAATAAGCATCTGCATTAAATTGTAGTTTATTACCAAAACTTCCTCTTACTCCGGCTGACGCGCCATAGGCTTGCGATTGTTCTTGGTTTATTACGGTAGCTACCTCACTGCTTAACTCATTTCGTTCTGTTGTGGTTGTATCGGTTAAGTTTTCAGTTTCAGTTTCGGTTGTAGTTTCAGATGTTGTCGTAACACTCTGTAGTTGCCGCGTAGCTCTTTCTTTATATTCACGCGCCATTACGTTTTCAATTCGCGAAACTTCACCGGGCACAAAACAACACACTTCTTGTTCTACTTTTCTAAAATCGGCAACACCTATTTTTTTAATACCGTGATGTGCAACCGTAGGTTTTTCTTGTGTAGCGAAGCGTGTTGCTTCACCTGCTACTTGTCTTTTCGTTTCTATATTAACCGTGCTGTTAAGAGTTAGCGTTTCGTTGTTGTCTAATGTAATATCTCCGGTTAGTGTTGCTTCTTTAACGCCAGCCGGTATGGTAATCGTTTCGGGAAAAGTTGAAAAAACAAGGGTGTTCTTTGTTGATTCTACAGTTTGAAACGGTAAATTACTTGCTGAACTGTTGTCGTCAAAACGCACAAGAAGCGTATGCGAATCTATTTGGGCGTCTTCATATCCGGTTACTAAATTTATTGATAAATAGACTTTGTTAGGGTCTTCTATGGTTTTATTAAAAGAAACTGCATAGGTGTTAATCGACGGATTTTCGGGGTTAAGATTAAATATACTGTTTTTAAACCGAATGGTCTTTGCTTTATTAGCGTATTTTTTAAGGTACTCCTTATATGTTTTTTGTTTTTCTTTTGTTAAATAACCAAACAATTCTTCTTCGGTGTTTATCCCTTTTGAGGTTGCCTTTTTAAAGAAGGATTGGGTAACTTGTTCTGTTTTGTTGGTAAGGTAATTTGCATCAAAAATAGAAACTTGTGTATGACTAAAGGTGGGTAATACCAAATTTTGATACGTTATTAAGCCTGTAGCTGGATCGGTTACTTTTGTAGCATTGTCATATGCTGTTTTTACAGCGGCATTATAAGTGGCTTTTGCGGTAGTATATGCTTCTAAATTTTCTTTATTAGCTGTTTTGATTGCGTTTTTTAATTCTTCTTCTATCTGTTTGTATCGTTCTAAGGTGTTTTTCGCTTCAAAAACCAAAAGGGGTTGTTTTAATGTATTTTGATATTTTTGAATGGTAGATTTAATGTTGTTTGTCCTTGTTTTTAAATTGGTAACAATGTTTTTTGGTATTACCACATAAGCATTTGCAAGCCGGCTAATATCTTTGTCATTATTAATTAATTTAGTTGTTCCTGTACTTTGCGAATCATTTTTTTTTAAAAAATTATGTGCAACAATCATTTGGACTATCGCATCTCGAACAGCTTCAGATTTTTTTGTTAACAATTGATAAAACAAATTATCCCATAGTTTTAGCTCTTGAGTTGTTGTTAATGTGCCTACGGGGTTAATTAGCTTCGTGTTTACCGTATTTATGGTAAGTATGTTTTTATTTTTCATTAACCAAATCGAAAAATCATATAAATCGGTTTTTATTGCTTCTACCTCAGCTCTGTTTTTATAATAAACAAAACTTGCTGTTTTTCCTTCAAGAAAGGTTCTCTTGGCATCTGCATCAGGCTGAGCATCCAGATCTTTTATAAAATAACTGTTTGATTTTTGTCGTGAAGGAAAATTAACAAACCCTTTTTCTTTTTCTTCTTTTGTAAGTAATTGCGGATTGCGTAACGTTACAAAACTAAATAACGGTTTTTTTACTGCTTTTTTTGCCATTGTTCTTTATTTTAAAATTAATATATAATGCTTTAATCCTATCTTCTTGTATGTTTATAACAAGAAAAAGGTTTGTGATTAACACAAAAAAGGGGAGTTAAATTATTTTCGGGGAGTTATGTATATAACGATAGAAGTTGTGAAATTTTTTCACAACTTCTAAATTATTTTTTAATTTACTAATAATCAGTAATTAATATTTTATTTTTTTTTCCAAAACCATCCCAATATGGGGTATTCCGTCTTCTAAATAAGGGGTTCCTGTTTGTTTAAAACCTAAGTTAGTATAAAATTTTTGTAGGTAGGTCTGTGCAGAAATTTTAATTTTTTTTGTGTTAAAGCGAGTGTGTATAGCGGTAATGGATGCTTCCATTATTTGGTACCCATACCGGTGTTTTCGTTGGTTTCTATCTACTACCACTCTTCCTATGGATGCTTCTTTAAAATAATCGCCGGGTTTAAAACAACGGGTATAAGCCACCAACGTCTTGTTTTTAAAACCCAGCACATGAAGTGCTTTATAGTCTTTTCCGTCCGGGTCTAAATACACACAATCTTGTTCTACAACAAATACTTGTGAGCGTAATTGCAACAGGCTGTACAACTCCTCTTTTGTAAGTTCTTGAAAGGTTTTAACTTGAAGGGTTAACACGGTTATTTACAAGGTATTTTGTTTACTCTATTTTGGTGTCTTCCGCCTTCAAATGGAGTTTTTAAAAACGTTTTTACCATTTCAACTGCTTGCCATTGGCTGGTAAACCGTGCCGGAATACTTAATATATTAGCGTTGTTGTGCTGTTTTGATAGGGTTGCCATTTCTTTGTTCCAACAAAGCGCTGCCCGTACTCCTTGGTGTTTGTTTGCCGTCATTGCTGCTCCGTTTCCGCTTCCGCAGAGAATAATACCCAAATCTGCTTCCTTATTCTCTACTGCATTGGCTACAGGATGAATGGTATCGGGATAATCCACACTGTCTTCGGTATCGGTTCCAAAATTGGTTACGGTATGTCCTTGCGACTCTAAATAGTTTACAATAGCAAATTTGTATTGGGTACCGGCGTGATCGTTTCCTATGGCTATTTTCATTTTTTTATTATTATTTTACAAATATATTGATTTTACGGTTAATAAATTGTGAACAAGTGTTAATAGAAAAAGAGTAACTAAATTTGGTATATTTCATTTTCTTTTCCATATATATTTTTATTAGTAACAACCAAAAAAATTAACTGTAAACTATTGGGAATTTATACACTAAAAAAATCTAGTTATTAAAGAAAGTAAGTAAAAAAGTTATTAAAAATTACCGGATAAAACGTGTTGTGAACAACTGTTTATTACATTCTTAAAATACTCATTTTTAAACAATAAATATGTTGATATTATGGTTAAAAGTATTAATAAATGATCTATCAAAACAAATTTAAAAAAAGTTATCCCACCTATTAACAAACTATAATAACCATCATTTTTTTTTTAAAAATTTAATTAAAAAAAGAATAGTATATGATTTGTTGATAACCTTTAAAATAAATTTTACCAATGCACGGCATCATAGGGATAGTATTTTTGGTTTTTAAGACTGCTATCTTCTATGTTTTTTATTTTAGCCAGAGCGGCACTTTCCCAAGACCAATACCCAAAATAATTGTTTACTCGCGTGTTTTTGTGTAACCCGTGCCAATAAGAATCGCTGTGTCCTTGATACCACACCTTATCCAAATAGTTTTTTATGTCTTGTGCGTTTTCTAAACCGGTTGCTTTTGCATAAGGATGTTGCTGAATAACAGGTGCATTACTTGCTTGCCAGCCGGGTTGTTTATAAGTAATAATGGTACTTAATAAAGTATCATTAGCTCCGTCTCGTTGCAAAATATCGGTAATGCGTTTAAAATCTTCTGTAAAAATATCACATAAAACCCCTAAACTTAATAACCATATCATAGTGTCATACCCACCATAAGAATATTTAAACCCTTTCCATTTAAACCCTTGTTCAAAAGCATCAATTGTTTGAAGTAAGGAGTTGCAAACCACCTCTTTACTGTCGCCTACCGAATAATGTGCAATGGTTTTTTGTATTAATACTGTTAATAAAAATCTCTTTGAACGGGTTATTTTTTCTTTATCTGTTAGTTCAAAAATTGTTTTTCTAGCTTTAGGTAGAAAATTGGTTAATCTATTTAATTTATCTTCTATCATTATAGGTGCAAAAATATCTCTCATAGGTTTGTATAATTAATTTTAGTAGCATTATTACTTAATTCAAAAATTTCTGTTTTTTTACCGGTTTTAGAAACTCCCGTTAAAAAGGTTTGATAACCATAAATATTAATATCTTCTATTTGATGTCGTTTTAAAACAATCTTTAAATTATGTTCAATCCATTCATCCATCATTTGGCTTGCACCGGATTTTGTTATTTTTTTAGACAGTTTTTTTAACCATATTTCTTTACTAATAGCACTTGCCTTTGAGGT
>JALWKK010000034.1 GCA_027081505.1 Flavobacteriaceae bacterium | reverse complement strand
CACTCTTGCGTTAAATCTTGAATTTAGTATTCCGGTAGCCTTACCTTTATGAGTTTTGTAAGGATTGGAAAAATAGAGTACTCTTTGACGTCCCAATTCTCTTACCCTCATTATAGACCCATACTTTTTTATAAACGGCCAAAACCACCCTTTTTTCCAGCCATGACCATGGGCGTCTCCGGGTGTAGGGTCCGTATCGTGTCTTGCTCCAAACAAATGAGCTACTTCATGTATAAAAGTAAAGGTAGATGTGGCGCTTGCTACTTCTACAATAGCATAAGCGTTATCTTCAACAGGCCCAATTGAAGCGACTACACCGGCAACTCCCGGATAGTTTCCGTCAGTAAATAATAGTACTATATCTGCTTCATACAAGTTTCGTAATTGTTGTGCAATAATATTGTTTCTAAAATTAGCTACGTCATCAAATATATTTAAAGTTTCATTAAAGTTTAATGACACTACACCGGCAATTTCAAGGGATGGTTGCACGCCGCTGTTTATTTGGGCAGTAACCCATTGAGCTCTTGCAGTATTTGCTAAATCGTTCATATTTAATCCGGTTGCTTGCGCCGCCGGTGTAAAAAGTACTAATGCTTTAATCACCGGGATTGAACTTCTTCCGTCTTGGTTTTTTCCAAAATCACTTTTGTTCTCATTTATTTCTGATGATTTTATGTGATTTTTATCAATTTTTTCATCTTGTACCGCACAGTTTATCCGGTTTAGCTTTTCCATATTATATTCGATAAGTAAAGCATATCCGTTTTCTAAATATTGAATATCGAATACTGCTCCATTAATTCTTATTTGACCATAAACTCGACCCTCCTCATATATAAGGAAAGCATCACCATTACTGAAAGCTCCATTCCAGATAAATTTGCTTTTTGTAGTATAGTCAACATTTTGTGTGTTTGCAACGATTTTTCTTGAAATGGTTGGTAAATCAAATATAAGAAATTTTTTTTGTAACGGCTTTTTTTAAACTCTCAACTTTAATCAGTGTAACGCTCAAAAAATCATCTGATTGTTTCAACCTTTGAAATCGTAATTGTTGATCGGCAGACAAAGTCTCAACAAACGACTCAGACATTTCTTTAAATACCGATTGTGTTAAATTTTCTTGAGAAGTTGTAACTAAAGAAATTAGAAGTATCAAGGCTGTTATTAATATTTTTCTCATAACCAAAAATTCTACGGCTTTGTAAAGATACAAAGCCAAAGTTAAACATAAATTTTTTGTGTGTTTTATCGTTGTTGCAACAAGTTTAAAATTAACACGTTACAAATTTATAAAAAAAAAATTTGAATAGTGTGGTTTTTGTCGTTGGGGATTGCCGGTGCTGTTTTAAAAAACAAATAGTGGTAGGTAAAATTTTCAGTTTTTAATATCCGATAGATATTGTTTAACATTTTTTAATAAATTTACATTACCATGAAAATAACCGCGTTTAAAATTTTTATTGTTGCTTTAATCTTAACCATGTTGGGTGTCTTTATTATCCCCAAACTTTCGGTTAGGCTAAACCCAACCAACCAACTACCTACTATTACCGTACATTATAATTGGGCAAATGCTTCGCCTTATATTTTGGAGAGAGAAGTAACCTCTGTTTTAGAGTCGGGTTTAAGCATCATTAAGGGTTTAAAAAACATAAAATCAAGGTCTTCCAAAGGCAGTGGTTACATCACTTTAGAGTTTGATAAATATACCAATCTTGATATGGCGCGTTTTGAAGTGGCTACCATTATAAGACAACTATACAAACAATTGCCCGAGCAGGCTTCATATCCCGTTATAAGTGTTAACAAACCCGACGAAGAAGAATCGCGTTCTTTTCTGTCATACAGCATTAGCGCGCCCGCATCGGCTTTTGCCATTCAAGAAACGGTTAAAAATAATATAGAGCCTGTTATAGGATCCTTTTATGATGTAGACAAGACGCAGGTATATGGTGCGCAACCCAAAGAATATTTATTTAGTTACGATTATCATACCATAGCAACACTGCAAATAACCAAACAAGACCTTGTTACCGCCTTACAAAACACATTTAATAAAGTCTCACTCGGTGCCGTTTTGTATAACGATTCTTTTTCTACACTCTCTTTAAAAACCAAACTCCCGGTAAATAACTGGCATATTCCGGTAAACAACAGGCAAGGCAAAATAATTTATCTGGACGAAATAACCACTGTTAACGAACAAGAACAAGAAACACAAAGTTATTATCGTATTAACGGCAAAAACGCCATAACGTTAGCCGTATATGCTACAAAAAATGCCAACACCTTAACATTGGCAAAAAAAATTGACCGAAAAATACAAGAAATAAAAAAAACACTTCCCAAAGATTACACCATTCTAAAAGTTTATGACAGTACCGAGTATTTAAACTCAGAATTAAACAAAATTTACCTCCGCACTTTTTATACCGTAATTATTCTTTTGCTGTTTATCGTGCTAATAAGCAAGAGTGTTAAGTACCTTGTGGTTACAGTACTGAGCTTAATTACCAACCTGGGAATAGCCTTTTTGTTGTATTATATTTTCGGTATTCAAATTCAACTTTACTCGCTGGCGGGCATTACCATTTCGCTGGGCTTAATTATAGACAACAGCATTGTTATGATAGACCATATAAGGCATCAGCACAACAAAAAAGTGGTTATACCTATTTTAGCATCAACACTAACCTCTGTCGGAGCATTATCAATAATCTATTTTTTAGACGAAAAATACAAGGTAAATTTAATCGATTTTGCTCTGGTTATCATTATTAATTTAAGTGTTTCGGTAGCAGTAGCGTTATTTTTTATTCCGGCATTATTAGAAAAAATAAATCTTCCCCTTAAAAAAGAAAAGCCTTGGGTTTTATCTTTAAAAAACAAGTTTTATGCTTTTTATAAAAAACTTATTTCTGTTGAGCTTAGATTTAAAAAGTTAATTATCACCTCTGTTATACTTATTTTCGGCATTCCTTTTTTTATGCTTCCGCAAAAATTGGAAAACAATAATACCTGGTATGAAAAAATATACAACAACACCATAGGAACCACTTGGTACACAGAAAATCTAAGACCTTATGTCGATAAATATCTGGGAGGTACTTTTAGGTTATTTAGTCATTTTGTCTTTGAAAGTTCATTTTATAACACAAATGAAGAAACAAAGCTGTATGTAACCGCTTCTATGGAAAAAGGAGCAACGATTCATCAAATGAACGATGTTTTTCTCGTTTTGGAAAATTACTTGCTTTCTTTTCCCGAAATCAAACAATTCACTACACAAATATACAGTAGTCAATATGCTCAAATTGAAATTGTTTTTAACGATGCTTCGGCTCAATCGACTTTTCCGTTTTTATTAAAATCAAGATTAATTAGAAAGGTATTGGATTTTGGCGGTATTAATTGGAATATTTACGGCGTAGGAACGGGTTTTAGCAGTGGTGGAGGTATTGCCGAGCCTATTAACTTTTCGGTAAAAGCAAAAGGCTACAACTACGATGCATTAAATGCTTGGGCAGATACGTTAAAACAAGCCTTATTACAACATCCCAGAATACAAAAAGTTTTGGTGAGAGAAAACAGCCGTTGGCAAAGAACACCGTCTTACCAATACCGTTTTTCTCTTGATAAAGAACGATTGGCATTAGCCGGTGTTTCACCAAAAAAGATTGTTGATGAAATAAAATCTCATACCCTTTCAAAATTTCAAGACCTCTCGTTACACATTAAAGGCAAATACTATCCGGTTCGCCTTGAATCAAAACAAGCAAAACAATTTGATGTTTGGCATATAAAAAACGTTCCTTTAGACAGTTTAAACAAACCCATATTGTTAAAAGATATAGCTACCATAACCAAAGAGCAAGAAGAAGAAAACATTTATAAAGAAAATCAAGAATATATAAGATTGGTAGAATTTCAATATACCGGTGCGGCAAAATTCGGGTCAAAATATCTGGATAAAAAATTAGACGAACTCAAACAAAAACTTCCTTTGGGTTATTCGTTTGAACGTTCGGAAAGGTTCTGGTATTTTTATCAAGATAAAAATACCAATTACGGTTATTTGTTGTTTTTAATATTGTGTATCATCTATTTTATTTGTGCGGTTTTATTTGAAAGCTTAAAACAACCCTTTATTATTTTAAGCATAATTCCCGTCTCCTTTATCGGTGTGTTTTTAACTTTTTATTTATTTGATTTTAATTTTGACCAAGGCGGGCTTGCCAGTTTTGTACTGTTAAGCGGTATTACCGTAAATGCATCCATTTTTATTGTAAACGGATTTAACGGGCTTAAAAAAGAGTTTCCTAATAAAGACAGTATTTCTTTATATGTAGAAGCCTTCAAACAAAAAATAGTTCCCATTACCATAACTATTATATCTACTGTTTTGGGGTTTGTGCCGTTTATAAAAGACGGACAAAACGAAGTTTTTTGGTTTGCACTGGGTGTCGGGACTATTGGCGGACTCCTGTTTTCATTGCTAGGTATTTTATTTTATTTGCCGGTTTTTAGTCTGAAAAAAACGTGATTTTTTCGTTAAACCAACCTATACAAACCTCATTTTTTACACTTCCAATGCCTTTATTCCCGGCAACACCTTTCCTTCAAGAAGTTCTAGCATAGCTCCACCTCCCGTAGAGACATAGCTCACTTTATTTGTTAGACCAAATTTTTTAACCGCCGCTACACTATCGCCTCCGCCCACTAACGAAAACGCTCCGTTTACGGTAGCCTCCGCAATTGCATTACCGAGCGCAACGGTTCCTGTTGCAAATTTTTGCATTTCAAAAACTCCTACAGGACCATTCCATAAAACGGTTTTGCTTTTTAATATTACTTGTTTAAAAATTTGGTTGGTTTCGGGACCAACATCCAAGCCCATCCATCCTTCGGGTATGTCATTAACGGGTGCAGTTCGGGTTTGCGCATCTTCACTAAAGACATCTGCAATAACGGCATCAACAGGCAAATGAATTTGTGTGTTTTTTGCTTTGGCTTGCGCTAAAATTTCTAATGCCAAATTGAGTTTGTCCTCTTCAACAAGCGAGCTTCCTACCACACCTCCCAAAGCTTTAATAAACGTAAATGCCATTCCGCCGCCAATAATTAAATGATCAACTTTATCTAAGATATTGTTGATGACTGTTATTTTTGATGAAACTTTTGCTCCTCCAATTATTGCGACAACAGGAGATGTGCTGTTATACAAAACTTTATTAATATTTTCTACTTCCGAAGCCAATAAAAATCCGGCACATTTCACATCGGGGAAAAATTGTGCAATAACAGTAGTTGAAGCATGCGCCCGATGTGCCGTTCCAAAAGCATCGTTTACATAAACCGCTCCCAGTTCTGAAAGTTTTTCGGCAAAGTGTATATCTCCTTCTTTTTCTTCTTTATAAAACCGGAGGTTTTCCAGTAAAAGAATTTCTCCGGGTTGCAGATTATCTGCCATTTTCTTGGTTTCTTCACCAACACAATCCGAGGCAAATTTAACCCTTACACCTATTACATCCGAAACGGTAGAAACAATATGTTTTAATGAATATTTTTCTTCCGCTCCTTTTGGTCTTCCCAAGTGCGACATTAGCACACAACTGCCTCCGTCTTCCAATATTTTAATAATGGTGGGTTTAGCAGCTTCAATACGGGTTTTGTCTGTTACCTCAAAATGTTCGTTTAACGGCACATTAAAATCTACTCTAATAAGCGCTCTTTTGTTTTCAAAATTGCAATCTTTAACCGTTTTCATCTGTTTAAAAATTTGTAATTATTTGATTTTAAAAGCAATTCCAAATTTTTAAACATCCGGAACCACTTCGTTTTCGCATAAACTTTTTTAATCATTCCCGATAGGATATGCTTAAAAAAAATTGTGCTCATTTGATATGCATTATACTTTAAACAAATCTTTTGGTATTGTATTAAATCCCAGACTGTTAACTTTTTTTTCAATGGCTGACACTTCAACAAGCGCATGGGTGTACACAGTAAATTCAGCCGGAAAAACAGTTGTATTTATTTCTACTTTATCAACCCCATGTATGGTGGCTACTGCCTCTTTTATTCGTTCTAAATCTTTCACCTCTTTGGCGTTTGTACTAAAGGTTTTCCCGTAGTTTCCGGGTATTACATTGTCTGTTAGCAAACTCATAATTTACTTGTTTTTATTTAGTTTATTAGCTACAAAGATACTTTGTTTTGTCGACTTTACAGATACCTGTTGCTATTAAATAATTCTTAAAAATGTTGCTTTTAAAACGGTTAATTAATCTTTACTCAAGTTCTGGAGCTCATTATTCATACCGTGACTTTGAGTCACGGTTTGAGTAAATTTTGTTAATTAGGTTTTTTTAGGATGGAATAATTACCAATAAAAACTGTATTTTTGCTTATGGATTTTTCAGAAATAATAGGTCAAAATCATTTAAAAACCCACCTTCAACAAACGGTACAAAACGGTAGAATTCCGCACACACAACTTTTTGTTGGTAAAACAGGAAGTGGCATTTTACCTATGGCTATTGCGTATGCAAAAGAGATTTTATGTTCGGGTTATGAAGTGGGTAGTCAAGCCCAACATGCTTGTGCACAAAAAATTGATAAACTGGCGCACCCCGATTTACATTTTGTTTTTCCGGTAAATACAACCGACTCGATAAAGAAAAATCCTGTATCCAATCATTTTATAGAATCTTGGCGAGAATTTGTGTTTACAAATCCTTACGGTTCGTTGTTTGAGTGGTTGCAATTAATAGGAATTGAAAACAAACAGGGTAATATTAGCAAGTTTGAAGCCGAAGATATTTCAAAAAAACTATCGCTAAAAGCATATGAAGGAGGTTATAAAGCGATGATTATTTGGATGGCTGATAAAATGAATGTTGAATGTGCAAATAAGATTTTAAAATTGATTGAAGAACCACCGGAAAAAACTGTTTTGCTTCTTCTTACCGAAAACGAAGAGCACATCCTTTCTACTATTTTATCACGTTGTCAACGGTTGCATTTTCCATTACTAAGTGAGACCGATATTGCTTCCGGGTTAATTAAAAAATATTCCATTCCTGAAACCAAAGCAAAAATAATCTCGCGAAAAGCAAATGGCGATTTTAATAACGCTTTGCGATTAATTAACGAAAACGAAAGTGATGTGTTGTTTGAAAAATGGTTTATTAATTGGGTAAGAGCAGCCTTTAGAGCCAAAGGAAACAAAGCCGTTATTACTACTTTATTAGACTGGAGTGAGCAACTTGCTAAAGAAGGGAGAGAAACACAAAAAAAATTTTTACAATATTGTCTTGAAACTTTCAGGCAAGCACTATTGCAAAACTACGGCGCTCAAAAACTTGTGTTTTTTGATAATAAGGACACAAATTTTGATATAAAAAAATTCGCTCCTTTTGTTCATAATAACAACATTGTAGAAATTACAGAAGCACTCGAAAATGCCACATACCATATCGAGCGAAACGGAAATGCAAAAATCATCTTTACCGACTTATCAATGCAATTAACAAGACTCATTCACCGAAAAGCAGGCTAACTTTAAAAACGGATGATTGTTGTGCCAAATAAAAATTGGCAAAATAAGAAAATGTGATTTCAATTTATTTTTAATAGAATTTTCTTATTGAGTTAAGGTGGTTTTAAAAAGGAATAAAGAATAATTTTTAAAAAGTGACCACACAATATTGTTTTCTATCAAAAACGGCGTTAAATCGCTTTATTTTGGCTTTTTTGTGTTTTAAAACAATAAATTAGTGAAGAATATTCTTTTGTGCTCAACGCTTTAAGGTTAGAAAGCAATCCAATATAAAATGCTTTTAAAAAATTTGATTTTCCGGTTTTATATTTTTCAGAAAGTAGGCTAACGTAAAACGAATCGAATAGCATCGGTTGGGTTGATATATGCTTCCAACCTGAAGAAAATAATTTACTCATTGAAATTTTTGAAAAATGCCAAAGATGTCTAGGTACATCGTATGCTGCCCAAAATTCTTGATAAAACTGTGCATCAAACGATTTGTGGTTAGGAACAGCAACTAATACAATTCCGTTTGGTTTTAAAAGAGTGTCTATTTTTGCTATTGTTTTCTCCAAATCGGGTATGTGTTCTAACACGTGCCAGAGCGTAATTATGTCAAATTGTTGGTTTGATATCTCGTCTAAGGATGATTTTAATTGAAATCCTTTGGCTTGTGCTTTCTTTCTAGCGTTTACATTGGGCTCAATTCCTTGTACCTCCCATCCTCTCTTTTTAGCCGCTTGTAGAAACGCTCCTGTTCCTGCTCCAATATCCAACAGCGAACCAGCTCCTTTATTGAGTCGGGTAATTTGTTTTACTTTTTTTTCAAGCATTCTTTTTTTTACGGTTTGGTATAAAAAAGGAATAAACCCTTTTTTTGAATCGGTATGCGAAATGTAGTCTGAGCTTTGGTAGTATTTGTTTACGTTTTCAGGTTGGGGGAAAGTAAAATACCTTTGTTTTTCAAAATCAAATTTAAGTTCAAACTCTTCTCCGGAAACTAAGAAATCGGTAACTGTTTTTGGAACTATGGTTTCGGTTTGCTTCAAAACGTTGAGAGGTTTATAAGTCGTCTAATGTTTTTTTTAATTACTTTTTTTCTTCAGATCGCTCGCCTTTTCAAGAAAAGTTTTTTTCGAATTTACATAAATGTTTTGCATTTTCCGAAGCTGTGTTTAGTTGTCTTTTCTTTTTAGTTGCCATTGTTTTTTTTATTAAGTTCCACGTGGAACATTTGCCAATTACCTACCCATATAAACCAATAAAACCGAAATATCATTTGGCGACACACCGCTTATTCTGGAGGCTTGACTAACCGTTACGGGTTGTATTTCAGTAAGCTTTTCTCGCGCTTCGTACGACAAGGATTTAAGTTTTGAATAATCAAAGTTTTTAGGTATTTTTATCCCTTCCAGTCTATTTAGTTTGTCTGCATTGTTTTTTTCTTTTGCAATATAACCCGAATACTTTATTTGTATTTCGGTTTGTTCCAACACTTCTTCAGAAAGATTATTAGCCAAAATATATTCCGACACAAAATCTATGCTTCGCATGTCTTGCATCGTAATATTGGGTCTTGAAAAAATTTTAAACAACTTTCCGCTTTGTTTTACTAATGCAGAATTTTTGTTTTCTAATATCGGATTTATAACCTCCGGGCGTACGCTGGCTTGTTTAAAAAATGCAACAAAATCTTTGCTTTGTTTTTGTTTTTTCTCCATTATCCTTAACCGTTCTTCGGTTGCCAATCCAATTTTATACGACTTGGGTGTTAATCTAAAGTCTGCGTTGTCTTGTCGTAACAGCGTTCTGTATTCGGCTCTGGAAGTAAACATTCTATAAGGTTCTTCGGTGCCTTTTGTAATTAAATCATCTATCAATACGCCGATATAGGCTTCATCTCTCTTTAGAATAAACGGTTCTTTACGGTTAATTTTTAAATGTGCGTTTATACCGGCTATTAAACCTTGAGAAGCAGCTTCTTCATACCCTGTTGTCCCGTTTATTTGACCTGCAAAAAAGAGTCCCGAAATAAGTTTTGTTTCTAATGTATGTTGCAGTTGAGTAGGAGGGAAGTAGTCGTATTCGATAGCATAACCGGGTCTGAAAAACTTTACGTTTTCAAATCCTTTTACTTTTCGTAATGCTTCAAATTGAACCTCTTCGGGTAAGGAAGTAGAAAAACCGTTAATGTAATATTCTATCGTGTTCCATCCTTCGGGTTCAACAAAAAGCTGATGTCTGTTTTTATCGGCAAACCGGTTTATTTTGTCCTCAATTGAAGGACAGTAACGAGGTCCTACACTTTTAATGGCTCCATTAAACATAGGGGAACGGTCAAAACCGGTTCGTAGTAAGTCATGAACCTCATCGCTGGTATAACTCATAAAACAATCACGTTGTTTTACTAGAGGTTTTGTAATTGGTAAATATGAAAATTTTGCGGGGTTTACATCGCCGGGTTGAACAACCATTTTAGAAAAATCGAGGCTTCTTCCATCTACTCGAGGCGGTGTACCGGTTTTCATTCTACCTGAAACAAATCCTAGTTCTTCCAATTCTTTGGTAATGCCGATAGAGGCTTTTTCTCCAGCGCGCCCACCACCAAATTGTTTATCGCCAATATGAATAATACCGTTTAAAAAAGTGCCGGTTGTAAGTATAACTGTTTTTGCTTTAATAGTTAAACCTAAGGATGTCTTTACGCCGAGAATACGGTTGTTTTTTACTACAATACCGGAAACCATTTCTTGATAAAAATCTAAATTTTCGGTTTGTTCAAGTAGTTCTCTCCATGTTTGTGAAAACAACATTCTGTCGCTTTGCACTCTTGGGCTCCACATAGCGGGCCCTTTGGATTTATTAAGCATTTTAAATTGTATGGCGGATTTGTCACTAACAATCCCGCTGTATCCGCCAAGCGCATCGATTTCTCTAACAATTTGCCCTTTTGCAATACCGCCCATTGCGGGATTACAACTCATTTGGGCTATGTTTTGCAAGTTCATTGTTATTAGTAATGTTCTTGAACCTAAATTTGCAGCGGCGGCGGCGGCTTCAGAACCGGCGTGACCTGCACCAACAACGATAACATCATATTTTTCAGTAAACATAGCTGTTCTGTTCCACGTGGAACAATTATATTTTAAAAATTAACTTGCAAATATAGTGTAAATTACTTAAAACCAAGCGATTATAGGTTTAAATTATTGTGTTTCAGGTAACTAGTGTTAATTATTGATTATAAAACCACGAGAAGCTAGTGCTTTGTTTTCTGCATTTCGCATAGCGATTTGTTCATTTTCGGTTTGATCTTTAAATCCAATAAAATGCAACACTCCATGAATCATAACACGGTGTAACTCATCAATAAAATGTTGCTTAAACAATTTAGCATTATCAATAACTCTTTCTATTGAAATATAAATTTCGCCACCAATAAGATTTCCTAAGGTACTGTCAAAACTAATAATATCTGTAAGTGTGTCATGATTTAGAAATTGCTGGTTTAGTTTTAATAAATAAGCGTCGTCGCAAAAGATATAGATGAGTTCTCCTTCTTCTTTTTCATAAGATGTAATAATAGCGGATAGCCAGCTTGAAACTTCGGTTTGGTTTTTAAGAATAAAATTGGTTTCTGAATAAAAACTAATCATCTTTTTGTTTAAAATATTCTTGTACTTTTTGTTTATAAACAGGATGTAAAGGAAGGGCCTCTCGGTTTAAAATTTCGGTGGTGTTAAAATATTTTTTAATATCCTCACGGGTAAGTCTTAAGGTGTTTCTAAATGTTTTTTTGTTGGTTTGTGATTGCCTTTTATTTTCCTTTCCTTGTTCAAAAGTGGCTTTGTCCAATTTAAGCAACCGATGTTTTAGGTTAAGCATTTTTTCAAGGGTTCGTCGATTAAAACCTTTATCTAATAATTGTTGTTCAATTTCTTTCATATCACGAAGCAATTGCCCGGCTTGACCTTTGTTTCCAAGTTTACCCAAGCGATCCTCTAATTGTTTTCTAAGCAATTGTTGTTGTTTATATATTTCAAACAATAAACCGTTCATCTGTTCGCTATCTTCATTGTCAAAACCTTCTTTTCCTTCTTTGGTTCCATTTTTCCCATCCATGCCCTCTTTTCCACTCTTGCCATTGCCCTTACCTTCACCCTCACGATCTCCTTTATCATTACCCTCGGAATTGTTTCCATTATTTTTTTTCATCCCGTCTTCCATTTTTTTAGAAAGACTTTCTTGCTTTTTAATAATGTCGGGTAGCTGAAAACCTCGCCCTTTTCCATCACTTTCGCCTTGTCCTTGTCCTTTACCATTACCTTGCCCCGATCCCATTCCCATTTGTTGTTGCATGTTACCTAATATTTCACTTAAGAGTAAAGCGAGTTCGTTAGCTCCGGCAACAATGTATTGTTGTGCGGAGTAGCCCTGTTGAAGGCGATTATCGGCAAAAAGCTCAAGTGTCTTTTCTAAATTAAATTGAATGTCTGTTACCGCTTCGTTAATCTTTTCACTTAACAAGGGTTGTCTGAGCGATAAAGCAAATAAGCTGTCGTCTATGTGTTCAAAATTTTCTTTGTAATTATGTTGTATCGTAAGTTTTTTTCCGAAAACAGGGTTACCATAATCTAATTTTTTAAACTCCTTCATTAAATCTTCTTGCTTAACAGAAAACACCACCAAGTTATCTAATATTTGTCTGAGCATCTCTGCGTCTTCCTCTATAGATTCCATTTGCATCGCTTGCATTTGCATTGCCATTTGTTGGCTCATCTGTTTCATTTTTTGAGCTGCTTTTTTTTGATTTTTCTTGGCGTCTTGTTGTTTTTGGTTTGCTAAATTGTCACTTGCTGTTTGTTGTTCTTCCTTGATTTCTTCCTCAGTTTTTGGGTCTTGCGGAATATCCATCGGCTCTTTTAACTCTTTGTTGTCTTTTTGAAGCTGGTTCATTTCTTTTTGAAAATCTTCAAATCGCTTGTTGAGTTCGTCTTGTTTTTCTTTGGTGTTTTTTTGAAGTTCTTCCGAAAGTTTTTCTTGATCTTCAGCCAATTTAAATAAATCTTCAGCCAATTTTTCTGCTTTTTTTTCAACGTAGTATCGCTTTGTAAGCTCAACAAGTTGTTCCAAGTTTTTTTCTTGATTTTTATTGTTTTTTGAAAGTTTATCAAGTTTTTCCGAAAGTTCTTCGCGTTGTATTTTATCTTGTAACTTTTCTAATTCTTCAAGTAATTTTTCGTTTTCTTTTAACTTTTCTTCTGTTTCTTCAAGGCGATTTTGAAGCTCTTCTTTTGCAGGATCTTCATCATTAGGTTGAAACTCTTCCAATTGTTCTTTTAACTCGTTGGAAAAACGCTTCATAAGTTCTTCTTGTTGTTTTTGCCTTTGTAAAAAGTTTTCCAGTTTCTTTTTATCATTCCAGCTTAATTGGTTTTTTTCTTTATTTAATTTAGATAATTCTTCAAGGGTTTTGTCTTGATTTTTTAGTTTATCCAGGGTTTTATCAAGTCCTTTAATGGTTTCTTCTTGTTTGTTGAGTTGTTGCTCTTTCTTTTCTTCATCGGTTAATTTTCTGTACGAAAACAAGGTAGATTTAACCGACTTGTACCTGTTAATGGCGTCGTTATCAAAAACTTGAAAATAATACTCGTAAGAAACCCCTTTGCTTAACTCTAATCCGTTAGGAAAGACATACGTAAACTGATCGATAGACGTTTTGGCAACAGGTAAATCGATAGTTTTGGCGTTATTTTCATCTCCAACAGGATAATAAACCAAGTTAAGTTTAGAAAGCCCGTAATCATCTGAAACGGTTCCAAGGTGATAGACCAGCTCTTGCGAAACCGAATCTTTTTTTGCTTGAACCGAGATTTGAGGGTACTGATCTTTTATAACCGAAAGTGAAAACGAAAGGTTTTCGTAATCGGTTAATTGCTCGTTTGAAGTTGTAATGGTATAATCTAAATTGCGGTAAATTCTTTTTGTATAATTAAAATCACCGTTTTCTTTCGGTTGAAAAAAATAGGCGGTATCGGAAGTTTTTAAGGCAACATTACGTGTGTTTTTAGTGTTTAATTTCCAAACTACACGGGTGCCTTCGGGTATAATGGCGTTTCCTGTGCCGGTTTGTATTTCGTCTTTTTTACCGGTATAAGCAGGATAATCGAGTACCATTTGAAATTGTACCAACGACGGGGTTTTAACAACCTCAAGTCGATACAGCTTAGAAGTTACTTTATTGGCTTTTAATTTAAAATCAATGCTTTGTAAAGGTTGAAGGAAAGTATATTCAAAAACTCCGGGGGCAATTTGTTCCAGATAATACGATTCGTTGTTATACGAAATAGATGCATCAGACGGAGCAACTTCTCCAACAGTCTTTACCCGAAGCGTGAAGGGTTTGTTTTCAATTGCTTTAAGGTTTTTGTTTTCTACCACAAACGAAAATGGTGCCGGAGGCTCATAAGCTACATCATAATTAACCACACGCTCATAGCTCGAAGAAAAAATATTTTTATCGCCAAAAAATTGAAAAAGAAAATACACTACAACCGGTATGGCGGCATATTTTAAATATTTTAAATTGGTTTTAAAATTAACAGCACGTTTAAACGGTACGGGTTGTAGTTCTCTCGATTTTTGCTCGATGCTTGCCAACAACAATTCGCTCTGTTTTTGGTTTTGGTTAAGCTGTATGACATTTAACAGTTTATCATTTACATTCGGGAAATGATTACCAATGATTTTTGCGGCTGCTTCATGGCTTAACCCGTTTTGAAGATTAAATAACTTTAACAACGGAAAAGCAATAAACCGAACAAACAAAGCGGTTTCAACCAACACAAAAGACCAAAAAAGCAAGGTTCTTCCGGTTGGGTTTAGCCATAAAAAATATTCGATAAGCAACGTAATTAAAAAGTACAACAAGCCTATGGCAAAAAAAAGGATGCTTCCTTTAATTAGCTCACCGGTATAGTATTTTTTAATAAATACTTCCAGTTTTTGTTTTATGATTGTAAAACTGCTCATTTTTTCTAAAAAAACAAATATAACAATTACTCACCGATAGCAACAACATATTATAAATGTCTTAACAAATCGCTCAAAAATTAAGCCGAAACTTATCTGCAAACTATTATCTTTGCCAACAAAACCAGTAGAAAATGCTAAAAAAAGTTCGTGTTCGTTTTGCGCCCAGCCCGACGGGTCCTTTACATATTGGCGGTGTTCGTACCGCACTTTTTAATTATTTGTTTGCAAAAAAAAACAAAGGCGACTTTATTCTGCGCATTGAAGATACCGACCAAACTCGTTATGTTAAAGGTGCCGAAGCATATATTGTAGATTCTTTAAATTGGCTGGGGTTGCCTTTTGACGAATCACCCGGTAAAGGCGGAGGTTTTGGACCCTATCGCCAATCGGAAAGAAAAGAAATTTATAAGCAATACGCAGATGACTTAATTGCATCGGGAAACGCTTATTATGCGTTTGATACTCCGGAAGAATTAGCCGCACTGCGTAAAGAACATGAAAGTCAAGGCAAGACCTTTATTTATAACCGGTACAATCGCGAGTCATTAAACAACTCGCTGGTACTTACCAAAGAAGAAACTAAGAAAAAGATAGCTTCCGGTGTCGCCTATACCATTCGGTTTAAAACGCCAAAAGATGAAATCTTATTGTTAAACGACCTTATTCGTGGCGAAATGAAAATTGACACCAACGTTTTAGACGATAAAGTTTTGTTTAAAAGCGACGGTATGCCTACCTATCATTTGGCAAATATTGTTGACGACCATTTAATGAAAATTTCACACGTTATTCGTGGCGAAGAATGGTTGCCTTCGTTGGCATTACACGTTTTGTTATATCGTGCTTTGGGATGGGAAGCACCTCAATTTGCGCACTTGCCACTTATTATGAAGCCCGTAGGAAAAGGAAAATTAAGCAAGCGTGACGGTGATGAAATGGGTTTTCCTGTTTTTCCGTTGGAATGGAAAACGCCGGAAGGAGCTGTTTACTCAGGTTATCGAGAAGATGGATATTTTCCCGAAGCGGTTGTAAATATGTTGGCTCTTTTGGGTTGGAATCCCGGCACCGAACAAGAAATTTTTAGTTTAAGCCAATTAATTTCGGAGTTTGATTTGGAGCGCGTTAATAAATCGGGTGCGCGTTTTGACCCTGAAAAAACCAAATGGTTTCAGCATTATTATTTACAACAAAAAAGCGATAAAGAACTAGTGGAATTGTTTCAAAAATATTTAGAAAAACAAAAAACAACAGAGGTGTTGGATTATAACAAAGCACGCCTTCAAAAAATTATTGCTTTATTAAAAGAGCGAGCCACTTTTGTTAACGATTTTTGGGAACAGGGTGATTTCTTTTTTATTGCTCCAGGTTCCTATGCTGCAAAAGCTGCAAAAAAAGCCTTTAAAGAAGATACTCCCGAAATTTTAAAACACGTTGTTGAATTACTAACTGAAGTGGATGATTTTTCTGCCGGAAAAATTTCTTCAAAAATAAAAGATTGGATAACCTCACAAGAAATGGGTTTTGGAAAAGTTATGATGCCTTTACGGTTATCTTTGGTTGGCGAAATGAAAGGTCCCGATGTGTTTGAAATTATTTCGGTTTTGGGAAAGGAAGAAACGATACGGCGTATTGATAATGCCATTTTGTTTATACGACAGAAATAACTTTGGGCTTTGTGAATGATATTTCTGCTTTTCTGTTGGTTGTTTACCTTTCTAAATCGACATAGACTTTTTTAAAAAGTACCGATTGTTTTTTTTGTATTTTGCACTGATAAAATAAGTCGTGATGGTTTTTTTAGCGTTTTTAAGAAAAAGTAAGCCGGTGTTATTTCTAATGTTTCCAGCTTTTGTTTTTGCCATTGTTTCTTTTTTTGTAATTCCATATTGGTTTAATTATATTAAAGAAGTTCTTGATTTTTTTGCTGTTTCCGCTATTGTTACGGGTGTGTTGCTTATTTTTATTTCTAGTAAAAACCAATTTGTTTTTTGGTTGTTTTATTGCTTTTTGGCATTGCTGGCTTTAATAAAATTAAATTTCTATCATCTATTCGGTGTAAAAATAAGTGCCTCTGCGTTATATGTTTTTTTTGAAACCAATCGTGCCGAAGCATCAGAGTTTTTACAAACTTATCTTTCGGTATTTACTGTTGCGATTTTTACAGTGCTTTTTTTGCCGGTTTTTTTCGTGAAAAGATTAACAGGTACAGCCTTTTCTTTTTTTAAGTTTAATTATTTCGGTAAAATCGTTATTTTAAGCGCTATCGTTTTCTTAGGTTTAATTATAAAAAAATATTTTAAGTCACAGAATGTTTTTTATGTGGTGTATGCCTCGTATAATGATTATTTGGACACGAAAAAACTCATTACAAAAAATTTATCCCGTCCCGAAAGCAATTATATCAAAGTCGAAAAAACAGACACTTCATCAAAAACGTATGTCGTCATAATCGGCGAGTCCACATCGCGTAAACACATGCAGTTATATGGTTATCATAGAGCTACAAACCCGTTATTAAGTCAAATAAAAGAAAAACTGTTGGTTTTTGACAGTATTATTACTCCCGATGTGCATACCATCTTGGCCTTAGACAAAATTCTCACTTTTTCTACTCATCAAGAGCCAAATAAAACGCCCAATGCTTCGGTGGTTCAATTGGCAAATATGGCGGGTTTTACTACTTATTGGATATCAAACCAGCGTCCGGTGGGCTTTCATGAAAGTGTTTCTACACAAATGGCTAACGCCGCAAAAAACAGATATTATTTAACCACCGACGATTATATGGACATTAATTACGACGAAAAAGTGTTACCGGTGCTAAAAAACATTTTGAATGAAAATAAAAAAAACAAAATGATTTTTATTCATTTAATCGGTACCCACGGAAGGTATAAGCATCGGTTTCCCGAATCTTTCAACTATTTTAAAGACGATCAAGTAAATTCTGTCGTAAAATCAAACGAAGCCATTCAAGAAATAAACGATTATGATAATGCGATACGATATGGTGATTTTATAATTAAAAACATCATTGATATGGTTGAAAAAAAAGACAAAAATAGTTATGTTTTGTATTTTTCAGACCATGGTGATGAGGTATATGACACTATTGATTATCGTGGTCATAATTCTTATTTTGCTACACCGGCAATGCACGAAATTCCGTTTTTTGTTTGGTTTTCCGACACATATAAAGAGAAGCATTTTCAACTGTTTAATATTTCAAATATTACCAAAAGACGTTATAGCTTGGTACATTTTATTCATAGTTTTGCAGATCTTAGCGGTATTCGGTTTAACAAATTTGACAGTACAAAAAGTGTTTTTAGCACGGGTTTTAAAGTGTATCCCAGAATTATTAATAAGAATATAGATTACGATAAAACAAACAATAATAAATAAAACTAAGCCGTGTGAAATTTAATGTAAAAAAAACAGCACTTGTATTTTTAGTTTTAGTTTCGGGTTACATTACCTATAAATACAGTCCTTACAAGGTTGAATTTGCGGGTTATTACGATAAGATTTGGGCGCATCGGGTAAATAGCCTTGATAAGTTAAACTATTCTTTGCCTTTTTTTAAAGGTGTTGAATTAGACTTGGTTTATAATGAAAAGACTACTCGTTTTGACGTTAGGCATCCTCCTGCCGGGTCATTCGGGTTAACATTTGAACGTTATCTCTCAGAAATACCGGAAGGAAATTATCCGGGTTTGTGGTTAGATATAAAAAATTTAAATAAAAACAATGCGCCTCTGGTTTTAGAAAAAATAAATTTCATTTTAAATAAAAAAAAATATCCTCGTAAAGCCATTCTCATCGAAACGCAACATCCCGAAGCTTTACCTCTTTTTTCAAAAGCCGGCTTTAACACTTCTTATTATATAAAATCATGGTTGTACCAAAGCTCAAAAAAAAGGCTTGAAAAAGAGTTGGATACAATTTCAGAAATAATAAATGCTCAACCTCGTCTGGGAATATCAACCCATTATAAAAATTACGGTATTATAGACACCGCATTCCGGAAGAAGAAAAAATATATCTGGATACTAAACCACTCGGTAGTGAAAGATTTTTCGTTGCTTAGAAAAATCTTAAAAGACACAACGGTCAAAGTGGTTTTGACGGGTTATAAATCGATTAAAGGAAATCGTTAAAAATAAATAACCGCTCCAAGAATCACGGTTCCCGATTTGCCTTCAAATTCTATCTCTTCGTTAAACTCTTTTTCGTTTAATTTGTTAAAAATATTAGTAACACCATATTGGTAGTGTGCTGTTAGCCTAAAATTTTCTAACCCCACTGTTAACCCGCCCATTATAAGAAAATTAACAGTAGAAATATCTTGCACATCTTGGGCTAAAACCGTGTTGGTGCCTTCCAAAATAAAATCTTCATACCGTTCGGTTTTAAGCTTCATTTTTCCGTTTATGTTTAAAACCGGTCCAAGTTCTAAACTTAAATTGTGTTGAATGATATTATAACTTCCTAAAAAATGAATTTGAGCCGATTGTATGGTATATTCAATCTCATGTCTGTTTGAAAGGTTGCCAATTTCACGACCCATTAAGATTAATTTATTATTGGTAAAGCCTACTCCGTAAAGCAAATCAAAATTATTATAAAAAGAACCTCTTGTAGTAAAACCAAAAGCTATTCCGGTGGCTTTTTTTGTGGTGAAATTTGATGTACTAACGTCAAAGATTGTTATCCCACCGGCAATTCCCAGCCTGTTATATTCATCGTAGTTGTGTTGTGCAAAAGAAAAGTGAAAAAAAAACGTTGCAAGGGTAACAAAAATTAGGTTTTTAAGACTCATAGAGAATAATGTTTTATTAAAGTGTGTAAAAGTAGGTTTATTTTACTACTTTTAGACTAACGAATTTATTAATCTAAAATTATAATTATGGGATGGTTTATTTTATCTGTACCACTATTTCTTATCTTGGTGGTTTTATTGTTTTCAACATTTTTTATTGTCAAACAACAAACCGTTGCTGTTGTTGAGCGGCTCGGAAAGTTTACCCATGACTATGGTCCCGGGCTTAATGTAAAAATTCCTATTATCGATCGAGTGGCGGGACGAGTTAGTTTGCGTATTCAACAATTAGATGTAATTGTTGAAACTAAAACAAAAGACGATGTGTTTGTGCATCTTAAAATTTCTGTTCAATTTTTGGTACAACGCGACCATGTGTATAATGCTTTTTACAAATTACAAAACCCTCATGAACAAATTACCGCTTTTATTTTTGATGTGGTGCGAGCAGAAGTTCCTAAAATGATTTTGGATGATGTTTTTGTTAAAAAAGAAGAAATAGCCTTAGCCATACAACGCGAACTAAAAGAAGCTATGCTTAATTACGGATATGATATCATAAAAGCGCTGGTAACCGATATAGACCCCGACGGAAAAGTAAAAATTGCAATGAACCGAATTAATGCTGCCGAGCGCGAAAAAGTTGCCGCCGAGTACGAAGCCGAAGCCGACCGGATTAAAATTGTTGCCAAAGCACGAGCCGAAGCCGAAAGTAAGCGATTACAAGGTCAGGGTATAGCCGACCAACGGCGCGAAATTGCTCGCGGACTGGAAGAAAGCGTAGATGTGTTAAACAACGTGGGTATTAACTCTCAAGAAGCATCGGCTCTTATCGTAGTTACACAACATTATGATACATTACAATCTATTGGTGAAGCCACACAAAGTAACTTAATCTTGTTGCCAAATTCGCCGCAAGCCGGAAGTAATATGCTAAATGATATGATTGCTTCGTTTGTTGCCAGTAACAAAATAGGTGAGGAAATGAAAAAAGCCAATCAAGCTAAAGGAATAACCAACAAGAAAAACAAACATAGAAACCCGCCGCCACCAACAGATTTTGATTATTAAAATTAAAGACCTGACGGCACCTACTGTTCTGTTAGGTTTTTTGCTTCTTGTATTAATAATTCATTTTTGTCATCCAGTGCTTTTTCAATAAAAGCTTCTATTTCAGGTGTTCTTGTTTTGTTTTTTCTCAACAAAACTCCTAAGCAAATCATTGTTACAATACGAGTTCCTGTTTTTTTAACGGCAGTTCCAAAAAAGGGTTGTAGCTCTTCGTAGCTTATATTTTTAGCCAATTCTTGGATTTGTTTTTTTACTTCGGCTTGTTTTTCGGGAGGAAATTTGGTGTATTTTTTACCAAAACGCATAACTTCATTAATAGCCGAAACAGGTACCTTTTGTTGTTTCTGAGGTTGCTTTGCCGGTTTTTTCTTCGCCCAAGAATCCCGCAATCCAACGGTTTTATTAAACACTAATTTTTCTGAAGTACTGTCTTCATCTACTCTAAAATATCCCAATCGTTGAAACTGAAAGGTGTCGCCAATCATTGCTTCTGCAAGATAGGGTTCGATAAATGCTTCGGAAACGGTTAAGGATTTGGGGTTAAGAAACGCCATAAAATCTTTGTCTTTATTCCCGTCCGGAGCTTCGTCAAGAAACAGCCTGTCATATACTCGTACTTCGGCTTTTTTGGCATGTGCTACCGAAACCCAATGCAGCGTTCCTTTTACTTTTCGTAAACTGGCTTCTGTACCGCTTCCGCTTAAACTGTCCGGGTCGTAGGTGCAGTTTATTTGTGTGATTGTTCCCGTTGTATCTTTTTCTATACTTTCAGCTTTAATGATGTACGCATTTTTTAGACGAACTTCTTTTCCTAATGAAAGTCTAAAAAATTTACCGGACGCTTCTTCTTTAAAGTCTTCTCTTTCAATATATAATTCACTTGAAAACATAATTTCTCGTGTTCCGGCAGCAACATCTTCGGGGTTAATGTCAAAATGTATGGTTTCTTTTTTGTTTTCGGGGTAATTGGTGATAACCACTTTTACCGGATTTAGTACCGCCATAGCGCGAGGTGCTTTTTTATTTAAATCTTCACGTACAGAAAATTCCAACAACGAGACATCGATAACATTTTCACGTTTAGCAACTCCTACCCGTTTAATAAAATTTCTGATGGAAGCGGGAGTATATCCTCTTCTTCGTAAACCGGAAATAGTAGGCATACGCGGGTCGTCCCAGCCGTTTACGATTCCTTTTTCTACCAGTTGAAGCAATTTTCGTTTACTCATAATGGTATAGCTAAGATTTAGTCTGGCAAATTCCCGCTGTTTTGGCTTTAGAGGTAGCTCATCTTTACTGTATTGATAAACCACTTCTCTAAACCAATTATACAATTTTCTGTGAGGTTTAAACTCCAACGAGCAAAGTGAGTGGGATATCTGCTC
>JALWKK010000033.1 GCA_027081505.1 Flavobacteriaceae bacterium | reverse complement strand
AAGATACAAAATCTTTAGGAACGGGAGAAGAAAATCTCCCGTTTTTTTTATACAAAAAAAGCTGTCCTTTTGAGACAGCCTCTTTAAGATTTTATAGAAAAATGTGTTTTTACTTTTTAAATTTAGCGTATTTGGTTTTAAATTTATCAATACGTCCGGCGGTATCAATAAGTTTTTTCTTACCGGTATAAAAAGGATGTGACGTTCTTGAAATCTCCATTTTTACCAACGGATATTCAATTCCGTTAACTTCGATGGTTTCTTTGGCATCTGCGGTAGATTTGGTAATAAAAACATCGCCGTTAGACATGTCTTTAAAAGCAACTAGTCTGTAATTTTCAGGGTGAATTCCTTTTTTCATCTTAATAAAACATTTTTACAACAATTTGGGCGTAGCTCCAAAAAGCGGTTGCAAAGTTAGTAATTTATTTAAAACCGACAACAATTATTTTTATTTTTTCGGAAAGGGCAGATTCAATGCCCAAATAGCAACTAGTCTCAATTCGTTTAGGATAATTTTGTTTTGTTTTTCCGATAAGTTCTACAATCTCATCTTCCAAAAGAAAACAACCTATTGAACTAAAAAGTTTATTTTTGGTATTACCCGATAATTTAATAATTTCTATTTTAAATTATCTAAAATAAAATCGATTGTTTCATTAGTGTTTTCATTTTTATTGAAAGCATAATTTTTATACACAATATCGGTAGCAAGGTTTTCATTTTTCCATTTGGTAATAATTGGTATATCTTCAATGGTAACTTTTCCGGAAAGGAGAATGTTTAAATCTTTTTCTTTTTTATAATAATCGTAAACTTTTTTTAGACCTGTAAGATATTTATAATCCTTTGTAAATCCTCCTCCTCTGTGGGCACGAAGTGTAATATTAAAAGCTTCGTCTCGATTTAATTTGTATTGAACATGAAGCAAATCAAATGTATCGCAAAAATTATTGCCTTTATGTAACGAGTCAGCCGCTAAAACTCTGTAAGACAATTCTTTTAATCGCCAAAGTGTTAAACAACCACTCATATACTCACTAAAAACTGCCAATCCTTCTTGTGTTTCTACGTTTTTGGGAAAACCATTGTGAAATATTTTTAAGGGTTGAAGCAATCCGTTAAAAGTGGTTACCAGATGAACTCCTATTTCATGATTGGCTAAAACTTTGAGTTGATTGGCACTAAACAAGTGTTTCTTTTTTAGCAACATTGTTTGAGTACTGTTTTGTACCATAGCTGCAGCTGTTGTTTTGCTCGAAAGTCTTAAGTTAAAAGGAAAGTTATATCGTTTTGAAAATTCCACAAAATATTTTTGAGCTTCTTGTGCATTAAAAACGGGTATCATTTCTTGGTTAAATTCCTCGTCTTTAAAGTGAAGGATAAACCGGGCATTTTCTACATCTTTTTGTGTAGGTGTACCAAAACATTTTAGCACATTGTAATAAAATTTCCGCCCTTGACCAATGGTTTCAATACATTGTATTAAGCCCGAATAATCATAGATAACTTCTTTATAAAAAGATGCTGTTTCTGCATCTTCAATTTTGTGAATTTTTTGTTTAAATAACTTTTGTTGAAGTTTATGCGGGTTAAAGTTTAGTTTTCGGTAGTTAAAATTTGGAATTGTATTGTATTTTGAAGCGAAAAAACGTTGTTTTTCCTGTTCGATATTTATAGGGTTAACAAAATTAAGCAGTTCTATTTTTTTAACTAATCTGTCTAAAGTTTGATCTATTTTAAAAAGATTAGGGTAGATATTTATAATAGTTTCGGGAAAAGTCATCTTATTTTTTATGAGTTTGGTAAAACAATGATGCATGTTGTTTTATTTTTTCTTGTAATTGCTTTTCAATTGCATCTACTACTTCCGGAAAAATTATTTGGTTTAACTCATCACAGTATATTTTTTTAAATTCGGTTGCCAAAACTAGCGTGTACCCGAAATGCTGTGTAATGTATTTTAAAAAATACCCGTTACCTTGAAACGTGTCGTTAATCTTAGAAGTAGCTTTAATATTATATGGCAATTGCAATAGAGAAAGAGAAGCTCTCCAATTTTCTACCATATCTCCATAACGATGATTATCTATATTTTTTGTTCCTAAGTTTATTACGGGCACTTCTCTATCCCATCGTTTCCAATTATAAGAGTGTATATCATAAACGACAACGGCTCTGTGCAATTCTTCTAATTTGGTTATTAAACAATTGACTACTTTATAAAAATTGGCGTGCTTTTGTAAACTTTTTTCTTTTTGAGATTGTGTAAGAGGTGATTTCCATAATTTTTTACCCCAAGCATCATTGTAAACGGCATTTTCGGGATCTCTGTTAAGGTCATATTCAAATCTACTATCGCAACCGGCAATAACTATAGGATGGTTTTTTATCATCTCTTTGGTAGCCGGGTCTTCTTCAAACCAACGGTCGTATTCGGTATGTAGGCAATTTTCCCAAAGTTCTTTTCTAAATTGATGCCCGTCATGAACGGCTCCGCAAACATAGGGTACATATTCATCAATTTTTAAAGTAAAACTATAATCGGAAGCAACGGCATTAAAAGTTTGACCTGCTTCAATTTTGGAACATATTTGAGATATCGTAAGTTTTTCCATTAGGCTTCATCAACGTATTTTCTTAATTTTTTTCTTCTTTCAAATGCGATAAGACGTTCAGATACTTTATCTTCAACAAAATCTACAATTTTTTCTTGAATTTTGACTTTATAAACTTTATTCATATAGGTTATTCCTCCGGGAGACATTACATTTACTTCAACAAGCATGTTATTAATAACATCAATTCCTACAAAATATAGTCCGTCTTTTACCAATTTGGGACCTATTTTTCTGCATAATTCTTTTTCTTCTTTGGTTAAGCTGTGCTTTTGTACGCTTCCTCCTGCACTCACATTAGAGCGGTGGTCTTCGTTACCCGGTACTCTTCTCATGGCACCTATGGGTTTGCCATTAAGCAACAAAATACGCACATCGCCTTGGTCTGCTCCATCGATATATTCTTGAAGTATTACGTAATTTGAAGTTCCGTCTTTATTATCTATATAAAAATCTAAAAGTGAATTGATACTTGTCATCGCTCGTTTTTCGATAAGTATTACACCGGAGCCTCCATACCCATTTAATGGTTTGAGTATCATTTTATCCGGACCTTCTTTAATGGTTTTTTTAAGATAATCTTTATTTTTTGTTACGTGTGTACGAGGAATAAATTCATTTTTTTCATCTTCAAAAACCGCAGTATATAATTTGTTGTTTGCACGTCTTATTCCATCTAAATCATTCATAATAAACACATCATCCTTTACGCTATCTAAAAAATTTAGCATAATCATATCCAACGGCGGATTGCTTCGCAATATAATTACATCAAAGCCGGCAAGTGGGAGCATTTCGTCATAAAATTCAGCTTTTTTATGAAACGATTTTAAGTTTCCGGGTATTTTTTCACATCGCTTAATTACTCTCGAAAAAGCAAACGCCACACTGTCTCTAATAGTTAGATTTGCAGGTGTTGTAATAGCAAGACCATGACCTCGTTTTACAAATTCGTGAACCATAGCTAGGGTTGAATCGTTCTCAGGATCCATTTCATCCCAAGGATACATAATAAAACATACATTCATAACAGTTAGTTGTTTTTAATAAAAAATAAAAATACTAATTCTGTAAGAAAATAAAAGTTTTTTTTTTGTTTAATTACAAGTTACCTGAAGATTGTCTAAAAAATAATGCTCATCATCAGACCAATTTTGAAATCTAATTCGAATAACTAATGAATTTCCGGATAGTCCACTAACCGAAAAATTCACGGTTCCGGGAAGGTCATCTACCAATGTATGATTTGAATTTCCCAACCCTGAAAAGTTAGGTACTTCGGTAAAAGTAGCACCTCCATCAGTAGAATAAAGCACATCAATATAATCGCTTCCTTGTGTTTCAACTCCACAGTTATAATCGTCTGCATGTTGTGCAGGATAATATTCTAAAGTTCCTGTTTCACTAAACTCACAAGAAAACACAACCGAATTATACCCGGAAATATTTATGGGTTGAGTTTCAAACAACAGCGGTCCATTTATATCTCTCATATCTAATTTTCCGCCAATAACCATTGCATAATCATCAGCATCTTCCAGTGTGCCGGGATAAGCAGTATTACCATCTCCAATAGTGGTATGGCTTGCGACTGTCCACTTTGTTACTCCGGAAGGATAGTTTCCGTTAGAGGCACTGCTTCCGGAAATTCCGGTATTATCTACATAAGTTGTAAAATCTTCTTGATACAAAATATTACTGTTACAGGCAATTTCAGTACAATAAATATCGAGCCAAGTTTGCTGTTGGCTATCGTAAATATTCCAGCAATGTTTATTAGTAGAAGGGTCGCTTACAAAAACCATCAATCCGTCATCTCTATCATCTACTATTGAAACCGGTATGGAAGCTTGTTGTATTTCTGTTACAACCGGCATCAAAAATCCTCCAAAATTGGTTGTGGGATACTTTTGTGCCTCAAGGTATAAAACAGCACTGCTGGGAACTACTGTTGAGTTTACAGCTACTTGAGCAAAAAGTGTTATGTTAAAAAAATAAAATATTATTACTACTCTGCACATTATTAAAAAAAATTAATTAGGATGCGAACCAGCAGAAAAATCTGAAGGCGCATTTTGAGGAAAATTAGCGTGATCTGTACAACCGCCAATTGTTGAATCGGCTCTAACAATCCACTCACTTTCATCCCACACCGGATTTCCTTGAATTATTGTAGTAATCCGTAAGGCTCTTCCATCTTCAAACTCTCCGCAAGTCCCCGTTTGATCATTCCCGGGTACACCGTAAACATCAATTAATGTTCCCGTATTATCGCGTAATTCAAAATTATCATCACCATTGGAATTGAATATTGCAAGTGCTACATCTGGAGCAAAACCATAAACACCAGTAAATTCGGCGTTATTTTGAGCAATTATATAAGTAGAATTTCCAGAAATTACGGTTCCGAAAGGAAATGTATAAGTGCCACCGGCCGTATTATTGTTATTGAAATATATTAGCATTTGCCAATTACTTACATCTATGGGATTAGAAGAACCGTTATACAACTCAATAAATCTGGCAGAAGCGTTATTATCTGGATCTGCTATTTCACTTATAAAAACACCTCCGGCAGAAGGAGCATTTACAGGTCCCTGATAAGATGACAATACAGGGATTCCGGGCGAAGCTCCTGTTTGAGCTACCGGTGTGATTTCTACCGATATATAATAATTAAGCTCTGTTGCAGTAAGTTCAAAAGTGCTTGATGTACCGGTTTGTAATAAAGTTTGATTAGTTCCTAAAGCATCATCTGCTCTATACCAAGTATACGTATGCGGTCCGGGAAGATCTCCTTCAGCATCAGAATATACAAAATTTGCCGTTAAAATTTCACCTTGAACTAAGAAACCGGAAAAACTAACATTGTTGGCAACGGGTAGCTGATTAACCGGCATACAATACACATTTTCCCATTGCAAATCTATGCCGTTATAAATTTGAACACAACGCGTATTTCCTTCCTGTAGAAAGACCATTAAACCATCATCGGTAGCGGTAACGGGAATGGCATTACGCTGGGTTAATGTAACCCGAGGTATCATAAAGCCTCCGTAATTTGTTCCATCAGCAGAACTATTTATATCCAAAACAGAAGCGGGACTAGGTGTGGTGGTATTTATTCCCACCTGAGAAAACATCAATGTAGTAATTATTGTTAAGGTAACAACGAGCGTTTTCTGTAGCATAATTATTTATTTATATTGAACACACAAAAAAAGTAATTTTAATTTAAATACATCACGCTGATTACGACTAAGTTATTAACAAAAAAAAACTTTTTCGTTAACAATAAAAAGCCATCGACAAAAAGACATTTTTTACCACAAGTCGCCAAGGATTTTTATTCTAAAATTTTGATGCTATGATACTATCCAAAAGTGTGTAAAGAAAGTTTTTGTTATTTTTTTTTTAAAAAAAAAAATCCCAACCATAAAAAATATGATTGGGATTTTAAAACAAGGCGGCGACCTACTCTTCCACAATACGTAGTACCATCGGCGCTAACGGGCTTAACT
>JALWKK010000032.1 GCA_027081505.1 Flavobacteriaceae bacterium | reverse complement strand
GATTTGGAGTTTTTCTTCAATTGTAAAGGTTCTTTTTGTTTTCATATAGGACAAAATTATACTAAATATTTAAATAGAATCTTGTCCGACTTTTTTGGGGGCTAATACACTACATCGTAACGGTGTTTTACGGTTTTGCCCGCATGAGCGTCACCGGTTATTCCTAATCCTTGTATAACCTCAACAGAGGAACATGGCTTTTTTATAAGCGTATGAGAAGGACTTTTATTAACCGATAAAACATAGGCGGTGTTCAAGATTGGCTATTAGGGTTTGGTTAGTTATAAACAAACGTTAGTTTTTAAATAATAGTATGTTGAAACGAAATGAATAATAAAATTAAAAAGGATGTAAAAATCACTTTTTTTCTACTTCAAAAACATTATTTTCGGGATGTTTTTTTGATATCGATTTTGTTTTGCCAATCTGAGCAAAACCGTAACTTCTTGTTAATAAAAAACCAATAACATTGTAATTTTTTCATTGCCTAAAATCGTTTCCTTAATTTTAATACAAATGTTGGTATTTAATTTTGTTTATCTATTTTGTAGCTTACCAATTATTCTTTAATTATTTTTATGATAGCGGTATTGCCTTCTTTCGTTTTTACGTGGGCAAAATAAACGCCTTTCGGTAAAAAAAGTACTGAAACTTCATTTGTTTTGGATTCTTTAATCTTTTGTCCAAGTTGGTTATAGATATAAATATTTTGTATGGTTTGTTTTGTCCAGTTTAAGGTAATAACCGATGAAGCGGGATTTGGAAAGGCAGAGATTTTATCGTTATAACGAATAGCTCCGGCTGAAAGGTTTTCATCATATTCAAAAGCTCCTATATCAATATTTTGAAAAATATCTCGGTTTGAAAACTCTTGGTGTTTTACATACTCAAGTAGTACATCATAGTCCGGTAATAGGATAGAAGGTATTGCTTCTCCGTTGTTAACCAAAAGCGATTCTTCTTGGGGGATAAACTCTTGGTTGTCAAAATCTTCAAACAAAGGATCTGTTCCTGTTATGTTGTTTCCCATATCGTTAACAGTACCCGAAGGCGTACAAAAACAATCTTGCCATCCTGTTTTTAACCAGTTGTGATGCAGATTAAAAATACCGGTGTCATCGATCATCGAAAATTGACTTCCGGATGCGGTTGTATAAATTACATTGTTAAAGACCATTGCCGTTTCGTCATTGGTAGAAAGTCTCATTAAAGTTGTGTTTCCGTTACGGGTAGAGACTACGGTATTGTTATAAAAATACAGGGTTCCTTTTCTGTAACTGCTTGTTACTCCACTGTCTCCTCCATAGTGAGCAATCTGAGAATTTCCGGCACCATCCGGTTCAATTAAAATATTTCCGTAAACGTGAGCTGTAGAGTAAGAAGGATGATTTGCAACTTGCGGAACATCATACGAATCTACAAGGTCTAACTGTCTGTTTCCTCCTTCAATCCAGTTGTACCTAACAACCAATCCGGCAGAGCGGTCTTTTAGATTATTTCCTCCGGCATTGGTTCTTAATGGTCCAAAGCGGTTAAATTGATAGGTAATATCAATAGCTGCCGTATATACGTTGTGTTGGTAATAGCTTCCTTCTATTCCGTTATCGTAAATATAATTATTCTCTATTAAAATCGTTTCTGTTTGACCGTCGAAGGCTCCTATGAAAATACCGTTCCCCGAATCGTGTAAAGTGCAATTTTTAATAATAAGGTTGGTTGCTTTTTCTACATAAATGGCAGCTGCATTTGAAGCGTAAGTTTCGGTTTCTCCAATATCGTTAGTAAATTGAAAAGGAGGGCGACCGGATCTAATTTCGAGGTTTTCTATGGTGATATAAGCCGGTAATCCGTCTTCCGGCACGTTAGAACCTCCAATTTTTATTACGCCGCGAGATTCATTCCAATAGTTTACACCGCTTACTGTTACGGCACCGTTACCGTCTATTACCGGTTGTTGTCCTTGTGCGTTACTTACTCCTATAATCTCTATACGATTGTTAGCATCACCTTGCCTGTTTATCACCCATTTTTCTTTGTATGGTGTTTCTTTCCAATGTATAAAAACCCGGTCTCCCGGCTGTAAAGTAGCCCAAGGAACTTCAGAGATAGTAGTCAGCGTTTGGTTTGGTCCAACGTGGTAATCTACAGCCTTTGCAATAGTTGAAAAGAAGAGTAAAATAAAGATAAAAAGAGGTTTCATTGTATTTTGGTTTTAGTGAATTCTGTTTGCTTCAAGTAAATATGTATTTGTTGTGTTCACTTTTCGTATAAAATGGATAATTAAGGTTGTTATAGTTTTATAAACTTTACTATGTTTTTATTATTTTTTTCATCAAGAATAGATACAAAATAAATACCTTGAGATAGTTCTGAAACGTTAATTTGCTCATTGCTTCTATAAGTGTTTTGTTTTAATAATTGCCCCAAATTATTATAAATTTTATACTCTTTAACAAATTTGTTTTCGGTGTTTATCATTAAAACATTAGCGGTCGGGTTGGGATAAACAGATATTTTATTTTTATTAAATTCTAAAACATTAAGCACTCCGAATTCAAAAGCACCTAAATCAAAAACACCATCTACTGCGTTACGCGGTTCAACATTTGCATGAATTACGTACTGTTGATTTAACGGAAAGTTGTCGGTAATTTCGGGAGGGAAATCACCCGACATATTAACGCAATCTGATGTTTCGAGCAGATTAAAATTTTCGGTGGTTTCGTCTTCAAATCCAGGGTCTGTTCCTGTTATGGGATTGGTATTGTAAATAATTTGAGCGGTAGCTTCATATCCCAACTCTTCATATCCTTCTTGTATCCAGTTATTGGCGTAATATACAAGAGTGCCACCGTCACGCATCATTTGTAAATTGGTAGTTCCGGATTTTCTAATTATATTGTTGTACATAGCTACCGTACCCTCGGTTGTGGTCGGGTCATAATCATCCGTAACATCGAAGAGTCTTATATTCCACCAAGTAGCTTCGTCGCCTTCAATGTAAACGGTGTTGTTATAAAAATATAATGTTCCTCTTTTTGCTTCTACGGGAGTATTATCAAAACCAAAGTGAATAAGGTTAGAGCCATACGGGTCGTTTTCTAAATAATTGGTGATAATGTTCCCGTAAACATAAACATCATGATAGTCGGGTTCGTTCATAAAAATTGGTGCTGCATCTTCGGTTTCGACAAGATCTATTATTCTGGCGGCACCTTCAATCCAGTTATAACGAATAATTGTTCCGGAAGAGCGATCTTTAATATTTGCACCGACAGAACCGGCTCTCGGGCTTCCAAAATAGTTGTATTGTATGATAGTTCCGGCAGATTGTATGTAAATATTGTGTTCTGTACCGTCGCTTCCGGCGTTACCGTTTCCCCATATTTGATTGTATTCAATAAGCGTGTTTCGAGAAATTTCTCCTTCGGTTGCACCGTTGCTGTTGGTAAATATTGCTTGCGCGTTATCGTGTATTTTACAATGCCTTATGGTTAGATCATCTGCAACCAAAGCATGTATGGCAGAAGAAAAACTATTGTAGTTTCGTGTGTTTCCAAATTGGTCGGTAAATGTATTTGACGGTTTGGCTCCGGTAAGCTCTAAATATTCAAAAATAATGTGATGCGGGTTATAGTCGTAATAATCGTCATTGGGACCTCTGTTTATTAAGAAAAGACCTAAGTCTTCTGTCCATTGACTACTAAAATAGCCTACAAATTGAGCGTTAGTTACGGCATTTTCTCCGGTAATTACCGGTAATTCACCATTTGCATTTGGAATACCTCGAATAACCACAGGATTCGACTGCGTTCCTTGCGCACGTATAAATATTTTTTCGGCGTAAGGTGTACTTCGCCAATGTATTGAAACGGTGTCTCCAGCAGTTAAAGAAACCCATGGTACATCGCCAAGTTCGGTATAGGTTTGACCCGGTCCGACAGGATAATTTGTTGCGTATGTGATAGAAGAAATTAATAACAGGTATGTAAATATAGTTTTCATAATTGTTAAAATTTTTTGTAAAAATAAGAAAACTATAGACAAAACGAAAGTTTTAACGATAAACGGCAGGTTTTAATAAAAAATAAACGTTGGTTTTTTTTATAAGAAAAATCAATTCCATCGGATAATCTAAAAGTTTCAAAATTTATCTATTCTTTAATAAATTTAATAAAAGTAGTTTTGTTTAAACCGGAATGCAACAGTAAAAAATAAGTGCCGGATGATAGTTGTTCAACATTTATGGTGTGTAGAGATACCGGTTTCTTTTTAATGATTTGTTGTCCGGACAGGTCGAATATTTCGTAAAAAAACTCATCACTGTTTAGGTCGGAAACAGTTATATTGTTTTTAGCAGGATTGGGAAAGAGTGTGACAGGAGTCGTATTATTTTCTGAAACCGAAAGCAACTCGTCTTCAATATATAATTGTACGTTGCCGGTAGTAGTTGTATAATGGTCGTTGGGTGAAATGGTAACATCGATAGTTTCTTGAGGTTCTTGAATTAAATCGGGAAGTGCCGTAAAGGTATAAGTTGTTGAAGCTGCATTACTTGGAATAATTAGCATTTTGGTAAAATAGGAATAATCCAATCTGTTTTGGGCGGTTCCGGTAACATTAAAATAAACACCCAACGGAAACGAAAAATCACTGTCTGTTCTTTCTACGGTAAAGGATGCTGTATTGTCATTTCCGGTTTCATAAGCTGTATTGTTATAAGTTGAAACAGACAAATCTGCCAATGGCAAGGTATCAACGGTTTGTTGAGTAAAAGTAACGTTAACCCAAGGAGCTTCAACATAAGAAGAAACGCCATTAGGGTTATAAATAAAAAAGTTACCTGAAACATTTTCCACTTGTGAGGACCCTCCCCAATGTGTTATGTCTAAAAAATCTCTTGTAAAAAATCTGTCGTCTATATAAATATTGTTAAATAAAATATTTCCCAACGGAAGTCCCGAATAGTCATATTGTTTTTGGATAAAAACGGGCATATCATAACTTCCTCCCGCAGTGCCAACATTTTTTATCACCAAATCGTTAAACTCTAGTAAAAGTGATTCCCTTTTGTTTGAAAAGATGGCATTTCCGGGTTGGTTTTCAATAAGGCACCTGCTGAACAGAACTTGACCGGGCACAGGTCCGCTTGAGTTAACATCTATAACAATGCCTTGATTTTGATTAGAACCTATGTAGCAATCTTCAACGGTTACATCAACCGGCTGTGAGGTCTCGTCTAACATCCATAAGGCTACCAGTACACCTCCGCCTTCGTTTCCGGTTATTCGGCATTGTTTTATTTGTATATTGTTTAAAACATCATAAGCCATATCGGGTTCTAAGTCTATCCCAAATGCTGGTGGTGTTCCTTCGGTATTGGTGATTTTGCAGTGTTCGATAAGAACATTTTCGGCAGAAGTAATACTAATGCCTTGTCTGTAATTATTGTTTATTTTACAGTCTTTAATATGAATGTTGGTGCTTGGAACGGGTTGTTGCCATAAACCGCTTATTTCTATTCCGTCGCCACCACTATCTATCAGCTCAAGACCAAAAATACTGAAATTATTACAGCCAGAAATTGAAATAACATGTCGCCATTCACTGCCGTCATTCAGGTCTATATACTCTTGTTTATTCATTTTTAAAGTTGCTCCGTATCCTTGAAACGAAATGTTTGAGCAATTAATAAAAGTAAAGAGTCCGTTGTACAAATAACCATCAAAAGCACCCGGCAAGGCTTCAATGGTAACATTTTTTTCAAAAATAACTACTTTATCATTTACGGAATTGTCAAAAATTAAGGGTCCAGATATCCAGTTTCCGGCTTGTAAGTCTATATATAACGTATCAACATTTGCTGTGAAGGCTTGTTGTAGTGCACTGGTGTCGTTTATACCGTTCCACCCAAAAGAAGAGGCTGTTATTGAAGTGGCAAACATCTTAACAGTAAGAAAGCCCAAGAAGATTAATAATGAAAACCGGTACATTTTCTATAGGTTTATGTTAAAACGAAGGTATTTAAAAAAATATTAATCGGCTTCAAAAACATTATTTTCGGGATGTACATCTGCCATTAATTGTGAGGCGTCTATTATTACAGCTTTAATTTTTTTCTCGGATTTAATTTTAAAAGAATAGGTAGGATATGCCCAAGCCCAATCTCTTAAGACGGTTCGTTTTAGTTCCGGAAAAGGGTTGCTTTTTTGGAAATACATCATTTGCAACGGAATATAAAATGATTCTTTGCTTCCGTCTTCATAAATTACATACAAATCTATAGGCATAGGCATTAATCCTATCCTTTCTAACGTAATTGTGTTAATGCCGTTTTCGGTTTTTACTTCTTTAATTGCATAGTCGATGGTGTTGGTGGTTTGGGTAAAATCATTGAGATACCAGCTTAACTCTGCGCCCGAAACTTTTTCGGCAACCCTAATAAAGTCATTGGGTGTTGGATGTTTAAAAGCCCATTGTTTAAAGTATCTTTTTAAGGTTTTTGAAACATTTTCTTTTCCGATAAGGTAGTTTAACTGCGCCAAAAACACTTCGCCTTTACTGTATGCGCTAATTCCGTAATTCATATTGGTTGCGTACCTGTCTGCGTGGGTTGACAAAGGCTGTTCTTTTCCGCTATTTGCAAGATACAGGTAGTTGTTATAAGCATTTTCAAAGGGATTTTCTTTTTCCTGATTCATAACGGTATTCATTGCAATATCTGAAATGTAACTGGTAAACCCTTCGTCCATCCATTCGTGTTGACCTTCGTTGGTTGCTAATAAAAATTGAAACCAGGTGTGTGCCAATTCATGCGAGGTAACTCCAACCAAACTGCCAAACTTTCTTTCTCCCGTAATGAGTGTACACATAGCGTATTCCATTCCTCCGTCTCCGCCTTGTATTACCGAATATTGTTTATAAGGATAGTCACCTATGGTTTTGTTGAAAAATTCCATTAATTGGGCGGTTTTGGGCTGAAGATTTTTCCAGTTTTCTAAAATTTCGGGTTTGTTTTTATAGTAAAAATGTAAGGTAACTCCGTTGGGACCGGGGTAGGTATCGTGAATATAGTCTTTATCTGCCGCCCAAGTAAAATCATGAACGTTGGGTGCTTTAAAATACCAAACTCGCTTTCCCTTTTTTATTTTTTTAGCCAATCCTTTTTTGTTGTAATTTTGTAAATAACCGGTTCCGCCGACAATAAAATCTTTATTTATTTTAATTGTAACATCAAAATCACCCCAAACACCATGAAATTCTCTGGCGATATACGGATAAGCATGCCAACCTTCAAAGTCGTATTCGGCAAGTTTTGGATACCATTGAGTCATTGAGTAAGCAATACCTTCTTTATTGTCTCGTCCGCTTCTACGTATTTGCAGAGGCACCTGTGCATCCCACGTCATGGTAAAAAGTGTTTCGCTTCCCGGTAGTAAAGGAGTATTTAATTGCACCTCCAGAATGGTTCCTTTTTCGTTATAAGAGACATCTATTCCATCTTGTTTAAGCGAATTAACTTTAATATAACCTATTTCTGAAGGAGAAAGTTTTGAAATTCTGTCTCCCACTCTTTTGTCGGGATCGGGAATGGTTTGTGAACGAACATCCATTTCACTTCCGGGCTGAAAAGCATTAAAATACAGATGATAAAAAACTTTATATAATGTATCGGGAGAATTATTTTTATAAGTTAATTCTTGTTTTCCTTTATAGGTGTGATTTGTAACGTCAAAATCGATGTCCATTTTATAGTTTACGTATTGTTGCCAATACGTACAATTGTTTTGAGCCGTTACAGCCGAAGTTGCAAAAAGGAACAGATAGAAAAGGGTTTTCATTGTTATAAAAAAATATATAAAAAACCTGTTAGAATTTGTTTAATAACATAAAGTCTAACAGGCTTAATTAATTTCATTTGGTTTTACTTGCTAAAATAAGAGCGTTATAAAGATTTGCTATTTTTCCGGAAGTAGAAATATTTTGGAATGAATCTTTATTACCGGAATCTCCACCAAGGATAACTTGAGTTTTAGGAGCCAATCCACTCTTCATAATAATTTGTTTTACTTTGGCGGCAGATAGTTTTGGAAAATAGCTACGAAGTACTGCTGCTATTCCTGCAACTTCGGGTGAAGCCATAGAAGTACCTTGTAAAAAGCGGTATTTATCCTTTTGAATGGTTGACCAAATTTTCATACCGGGAGAAAACACATCTACACTGGTTTTTCCGTAGTTTGAGAAAGGTGCGACCATTTCACTTCCGTATTTATAATTTAATGCTCCAACAGTTAAAAAAGTATCACTAATTTCATCACCATTTAAGATTTGGTCGTTAGGATATACTTGTACGGTGTCAAGGTTTACCCCGTCGTTTCCGGCGGCATTTACAATTAATACATCGTGCTTTTCGGCATATTTTATAGCGTCCCATACCCATTCGGGGTGAGGTGAGTAATATTTTCCGAAGCTGGTGTTAATGATTTTAGCACCATTATCAACAGCATAACGTATTGCAAGAGCAATGTCTTTATCATACTCATCTCCGTCGGGTACAGCACGGATAACCATAATTTCTACATTTCCGGCAACACCGTCTATTCCTATTCCGTTGTTTCGTTTTGCGGCAATGATACCGGCGACATGAGTTCCGTGCATAACGTCTTCTTCGTCTTCTGTAGGTCCGTCAACATCATTATTTCCGTATTTATTATCTGAAAAATCATTGGGATTATCACCCAAAACGGCTCTAAAATCTTTGTTTAAATTTAAATGAGTTTCTAATTTTCCGCCAAAATAATCTAGACCTCCTTGTAACTCTTTGATTACTCCCGGAATGGAGTCGCCATACAAAAGCATTTGCGAAAGCATGGCTATTTGCTGTTTTTCGGTTTCGGTTGGGTTTTCGATAGCAGATAAATCTTGTGTGCTATAATCTTCTTTCCCCAATTTTTTGGTTATTGCTTCGTGAGCGGGTTTTAATTGTCCTAACATTTGCTCGAATCGAGTCTTGTTGGTTAAGGCTTTTTGATATTCTTTTTTATATTCGGCTTCTGCTTTTTTAAACCATTTAAATTCTTCAAGGTCGGTTGCGCTAATCGAAGCCTCGGTTTTTCCCTCGTATTTTTTACCGAGGGTTTTAACAATTCTGGTGTATTCAAGATTTTCGCCGACAATATCACCTAAGAAATTCCACCCGTGAATATCATCGATGTATCCGTTTTTATCGTCGTCAATACCATTGTTAGGAATTTCGTCTTTATTTGTCCATATAACGTCTTTAAGGTCTTCGTGTTCTATGTCAACGCCACTGTCTATAACAGCAACAATAACTTTAACACCTTTTTTTCTGTTGTTAAGAATTTCCGAATAGGCTTTATTTACACTCATACCCGGAACCGTATCGGTAACCAAATCCATTGCAGGCCAATTTTTCAGCTGGTCTTCGTTTAGGTCGGTGATTTTTAAGGGTTGCGTATCTATGTTTTCGATAGGAGCAGAAATAATAGGAGCAACTGAGGTTCCGCAGCCGGAAACGATTAATGTTGCAATTCCTGTAATGAATAAGATCTTTAAATTTTTCATAATTAGAGTTTAAAAAAGTTCGTTAAATGTAAAAGATTGATCAAGTCGAACACCTTTCTCGGTGTGCTTTACGGTTATAATAGGGTTATGCGCATCGTGCTCAAGAAACAGATAGTAGTTGTTGTTTGCCGCAAGGGTCAAGAATTTTTCTTTTTCGGGTAATGTTAGTAAAGGTCTGGTGTCATATCCCATTACATAAGGAATGGGAAGATGTCCGGCTGTTGGTAACAGGTCTGCCATAAAAGCAATAGTTTTGTTTTTATAATTTATGATAGGAATCATTTGCTTTTCGGTATGACCGTCTGCAAAGAAGATGCCAAAACCTAAGGGTGAATTTTCGCTAAAGTCCGAAGCAGGATCATCCACAAACTGTAGTTGTCCGCTTTCTTGCATAGGAAGAATATTTTCTTTTAGAAAAGAAGCGCGCTCTCTTCGGTTTGGGTTTGTTGCCCATTTCCAGTGTCGCTCATTACTCCAAAAAGCGGCGTTTTTAAAAGCAGGTTCGTAGCCACTGTGATATCTATTCCACTGTATGCTTCCGCCACAGTGGTCAAAATGAAGGTGCGTAAGAAAAACATCGGTTACATCATCTTTGTGAAAACCATATTTTGCCAGTGATTTTTCTAACGTATAATCTCCCCAGCGATAGTAGTAGCTAAAAAATTTATCGCTTTGTTTGTTTCCCATTCCGGTATCGATAAGTATCAACCGGTTGCCGTCTTCAATTAACAAACACCTCGCCGCAATGTCAATCATATTATTGCTATCTGCCGGATTGGTTTTTGACCATAGTGTTTTTGGCACTACACCAAACATAGCACCGCCGTCTAACTTAAAATTTCCGGCTTCAATAGGATATAGTTTCATATACAACAAAAAACAGTGCAAGTTACTAAAACCTAATAAAATTACAATAATCAATATTATTTTATTAAGGTGTTAACTTCGGTACTTTATAAAGCCTTTTAAAACTAACAAAAAATAGTATGCTCGTTTAATAATATTTAGTATTTTAACCCCAAATTTTTTTAATGACAGAATTAGCAGGGATAATAATTTTAGGCATAGTAGCACAATGGATAGCTTGGCGATTTAAAATACCGGCTATTTTACCTCTTATAATAATAGGTTTATTGGTTGGCCCGATAGCCTCCGAGTTTTTTACGGCAGACGGAAGCAAAATAATTGAACCGGTTTGGAATGGTAAAGAAGGTCTTTTTGCAGGAGAAACATTGTACTATTTTGTTTCTTTAGCTATTAGTATTATCCTATTTGAAGGGGGATTAACGTTAAAATTGGATGAGGTGAAAAATGTAGGTTCTGTTATTAGTAGGTTAATAACACTGGGAGCGGCCATTACCTTTTTTGGAGCGGCAGTAGCGGCACATTATATTTTTAATCTTAGATGGGACATTTCCTTTTTGTTTTCGGCGCTTATAATTGTTACCGGACCAACTGTCATTACACCTATTTTGAGAAATATTCCGCTAAAAAAAGATGTTTCGGCAATACTAAAATGGGAAGGGATTTTGATTGATCCGATAGGCGCTCTTGTGGCTGTTTTGGTGTTTGAATTTATTAGTATAGAAGGTGGTGGTGAGTTTACCAAAACCGCCTTAATAGAGTTTGGAAAAATAGTTCTTTTCGGTTTTACAATTGGTTTTACGGTTGCACACGGGTTAAACTATGCAATGAATAAAAAATGGATTCCGAACTATTTACTAAATGTGTCGGCTCTGGCATCGGTGCTTGGAGTTTTTGTACTTTCAGACATATTTGCTCATGAATCCGGCTTATTGGCTGTTGTTATTATGGGAATGGTTATGGGAAATTCAAATAGCAAACATATTAAAGATATTTTGTACTTTAAAGAGTCATTAAGCGTATTACTAATCTCAATTCTTTTTATCTTGCTTGCCGCCAATATTAATATGACAGATATATGGTTGGTTTATAATTGGAAAACAGCTTTGCTTTTTATTATTGTGGTTTTTACCATAAGACCGCTTGGGGTTTTCTTAAGCACCAGAAAATCCCATTTAAAAATCAACGAAAAATTATTTATTAGTTGGGTCGGGCCCAGAGGAATTGTAGCCGCAGGAATAGCCTCTCTTTTTGGATTGAAATTGGCAGAAAAAGGAGTTCCGGGAGCAGAGTACATCACGCCTTTGGTCTTTATGGTTGTGTTGGGTACCGTATTGTTGAATGCAACTACCGCACGAATGTTTGCTAAAATAGCCGGTGTATTCTTAAAAAAATCTGAAGGTATTTTAATCATAGGAGCTTCTGAAGTGTCCAGAATTATTGCAAAATATCTTCAAAAAAACGGTAGGCACGTAGTCTTGGTAGATAGCAATCCGGATAATATTATTAAAACAAAAGACTTGGGGATTGAGGCAATAAACGCCAATGTATATTCAGACTCTTTGGAGGATAACATCGAGCTAAACGATATGGGTTACCTTTTGGCTTTAACCGCAAATCCGGATATAAACAAGTATGCTGTTGATAAGTTTAAAGACCAGTTTGGAGAAAACGGAGCTTACCGATTAGTTTCTGTTGAAGAAATAACAGACAACCAAAACAATCCGAGAGACGGACTTTTTTCGCACACAGACGACTATGATTCAATCGCTAAAACAGCACATGAATATCCCAATATTTATGAAATAGAAATACAAAACAAAGAACATTACAAAAAACTAATAGGTATTACCGAAAAAGATAAAGATATTATTCCGTTATTTCTAAAAAATACAAATGGAGAGTTTGAAATTATCACCTCTTTTAACAAAGATATCAATATTGAAAACGGTTGGAAATTGGTTTATCTGGGGAAACGCTTTCCTGAGGAATAATACCGAATATGAATTCAATATAGTTCAATTTCAAGTTCTCTCATTAAACTATTTTCATTTTGTAACGGCATTAACCATTTATAGTCCAAAACGAAATTAAGAATAGATATAATACCAAAAACAACTATATATTAGTCCGATAAATCGTTTTTTTTACCTGTATCTTCGTTAAAAATACTCGTTATAGCTACGGCTATAACTGTGTTTTTCGCCTTGATACAGAAAAAAATTTTCCAATTTATTTTGGACTAAAATACAATTCCTTTTGGTATAAAAGGCGGTTTAATCGACCTATTTTTTCCAATACTGAGGTTTGGTTTCTTTGGAGCGTTGATTCCAATAGTCTTGTGTTACTTTACGTTCGTCAAAGGTTTTTAGTTTTCGTCCAAAAACCCAAATAGTAGGGTTAAAAACCATATCGGTTACAGCAACGGTATAAAGTTGAAGTTCTTCTTCAGACTTTCTTTTTTCTTCAACAATAATTACTTCAAAACCGTTATGTTCTAATAATTTTTTTAAAAAGTCTTTTCGTTCTTCAGTTACTTTTTTCTCTACAAATGTGACACGCTGCTCACCAATGCTTCCAAATAAATGTTTACCTGCTAATCCCATTGTGTATTAAATTTCAAATTATAAATAACTAATACTATTGGATGTTGTGTTTTACATCAAATTTTTACTCAACTCAAATATATATTCATATAACGGACTATAAAGCCCTAAGACCAAAATACTCAAAACGGTAAGCACAAGACCTACTTTCATGTACAATTTACTGTTAAAATGAGGAATGGCATGTTCGTTAGTTCTTAAAAACATAGCCCGCACCACCAGTAAATAATAATACAGCGAGACGGTTACGTTTACTACCGCTAAGAAAACCAATAAATAATACCCTTTGGCGGCAGCCGCCGTAAAGAGAAAGAATTTACCAAAAAACCCGGCTACAGGAGGGATTCCTGCAAGCGAAAAGAGGGCTAACATCATGACCAAACTCAGTTTAGGGTTGGTACGGTAAAGACCCTCATAATCAGAGATGTTTTCTTTTCCGGTTTGTAATGAAATGGCTTGTACAACACCAAAAGCGGCTAGGTTTGAAAACACATAAATAAGCACAAAATAAATTACCGTAGCCACTCCGAGTTGCTCTCCGTTGATAATTCCTAATAAAATAAAACCGGCTTGAGCGATAGATGAAAAAGCCAAGAAACGCTTTAAATTATTTTGCCTTAAAGCAAACAAATTCCCTATAAACATAGTAGTTAATGCTAAAATATATACCAAGTTCTCCCAAATATGCAATAACGGTCTCAAAATGGTAAAGAGTAAAATCATTAAAATAAAAACACCAGCCCCTTTTGACATTACCGATAGATAAGAAGCCACAGAAATAGGAGCTCCTTCATATACATCGGCTGTCCAAAAATGAAATGGAACCAATGAAATTTTAAATGCCAAACCTGAAAACAATATCACCATTCCCAAAATAGATAAATGGGATGTGGTTATTGTTTGCATAATATCATTAAAGTAGATAGAACCACCGGCAATATAAAGCATGGAAATACCAAACAAGGCTACTCCAGACGCCAAGGCTGCCGAAAGAATTAGTTTTATTCCCGCTTCACTTGATTTACTCTTAGCCGTTTCATAAGCGGCTAATGCGGCAACAGGAAGAGTAGAAAGTTCTAAGCCTATAAAGAACATTAAAAAATCACCTGCAGAAACCATAAAATACATACCTAACAATGAGGAAAAGAGAAGGACAAAAAACTCGGTGCCCCGTTGATGTTCAACAATTTTTTCCTGAAGCCAATCTGCAGATTGGAGCAATAAGATAAAAACACCAATGTTTAAAACATTTTTAAAGAAGTGTATGAGTCCTGTGGTGTGAAACATTCCTCCAAAAATACTTCCTTCTTCCATCGCTAATAATCCTACGGCAGTGTGAATACCAAATAAAAAAATAGCAAAGTGAATTAGGTTTCCTTTTTTGTTTTTAGAAATAAATACCTCTACTATTAATAATAGCAGGATAATACTTAGAAGTAGTATTTCTTGACGCATTAATAAAAAACTGTTCCAATCCATTTTTTTATTTTTTTATATCAACCCTTTAATAAACGGTTGTAAACTCTCTAATATCATATCACTTAGCCATAAAGGAGCAACACCCATTCCTATAATTGGGATAAGCAACAGCACGATCCCGGTTTTTTCATACCAAGTTACTCGCTGAAGGGTTAGATGCTTTTTGTTTTTAACAGGACCCATTAGCATAATTCCCACCACTCGTAAAATATAAACTGCTGTTACAACAATTACCGAAACAGAAATTATTGTGGCGACACGATGAAAAGGATTTTCTTGTTGAAAAGCTCCTACAAAAATATTCATCTCCGCAACAAACCCGCTAAAACCGGGAAGACCCAACGAAGCCAACCCGGCAATGACGTATGTAGCCGAAATAACGGGAATTACTTTTAATAAGCCTCCTAATTTTGTGATGTCTCTGGTTCCGGTTCTTCCGTAAATCATACCAATTAATGCAAAGAAAAGAGCCGTCATCAATCCGTGCGATAACGATTGTAAAATAGCTCCGTTCCAAGCGGTTTTGTTCAGCATTAACAAAGCAAATAACACCAGCCCCAAGTGGCTCACCGAAGAATATGCATTGATATATTTTAAATCTTTTTGTTTTATGGCGCCAAAAGCACCATAGATAACCCCAATAACAGAGAGAACAATAAAAAAGTTTGACCACGTTAATGCTCCTTCAGGAAGCAGAAACATCGCTACTCTAAAAACACCATATCCCCCGAGTTTCATTAACACCCCTGCGTGGAGCATAGAAACGGCAGTTGGCGCAGAAGCGTGACCGTCCGGAGACCACGTATGAAAGGGAAACAAAGCACCTAATACGGCAAACCCAATAAACACCAATGGGAAGAAAAGTTTTTGAGCCTCAAAAGGAATGTTTACTTGTGCAATTTCTAAAATATTAAAAGTAAGCGCACTGCCGTCTGGATTGGAGTTAAAATAAATTCCCAAAATCCCCACCAATAACACAGCCGAAGCACCCATTAGCATTATTGTTAATTTCATTGCCGAATATTCACGAGGACCGGTACCCCAAATTCCTATAAGAAGATACATTGGGATTACGGCTATTTCATAAAAAACAAACATCGTAAACAAATCTATTGAAATAAAGAAACCGTAAACTCCGGTAGAAAGCACCAAGAGCGAGATAAAAAACTCTTTGGGAAGTTCTTTTATTTTCCAAGATATAAACACGCCCGCTAAAACAACGACGGAGGTAAGCAACAGTAAAGCTACCGAAACACCATCTACACCAACATTATAATGTATGTTAAAGGTTTTAAACCACACAGAATCTTTGGTGAAAACCATGATGTCTTGATTGATTTCGCGCTCCCTAAAATAAGCAAAAACCAAATTTATAGCCATTCCTAACTGAACCAAACTACCTATCATAGAAATGACACGAGCTTGTTTTAAGCCTTTACTAAAAACCAACACCACGATAGTAATAATTGGTACAACGATAAAAAGCGTTAAAATATCCATACGTTATTTGTTTTTATTATAACCCGAAAACATCGGGGAATATGTGTCATTATTCTGCCCGGAAATAAATAAAAATCATCACCAATACCACGACACCACCTACAAATGCCAGTGCATAATCTTGTAATTTACCAGACTGTATTCCTTTTATTTTTTCCGAGGTAAATACGGTTTTATTTCCTATTTGATTCATCGTGCCATCTACTACTTTTTTGTCAAAAAGAGCTACCGAAGCTGCCACACCGTTAAACAATATTTTTTTGGTAATAAAAAGGTATATTTCATCAAAATAGAATTTGTGATATACCCATTTGTAAAACACACCAAATCGTTTTGCATAGGTATTGGCAAGATTGTTTTCTTTCTTATAAAAAACCCAGGCTAGGGCGATTCCCATTATTCCTACAGCAACAGCAATTGCCGCTAACGGATAATTTAGATGAGCTTCAAAACCTTTTCCATCAGGGGTTACAAATTCACTAAACGGAATAAATCCTACGCCCACACTTAACGCACCTAGAATCATTAACGGAACAGTCATAGATGCGGCTGATTCGTGAGGTGGATGGTCGTATTGCTTCTCTTTACCCCAAAAGATTCCGAAGTAAATTCTAAACATATAAAATGCAGTAAGCCCGGCTACAAAAACGCCAATGTAATATAGCAGTTGATTGTTTTCAAAGGCAGCAACTAATATTTCGTCTTTACTCCAAAAACCTGCGAAAGGAGGGATTCCTGCTATAGCCAAAGCAGCAATAAGGAAAGTAATATTTGTAACGGGGAGGTATTTTCGCAATCCACCCATATCTTTTAAATAGTTGCTGTGAACCGCATGGATAACAGATCCTGCGCCCAAGAACAACAAGGCTTTAAACATGGCGTGCGTAAATAAATGGAACATTGAAGCCATATAACCCACTCCTTCATGTCCGTCATAACCGGAAACACCCAATGCCATCATCATATAGCCCAGCTGTGACATGGTAGAGAAAGCTAAAACGCGTTTAATATCAGTTTGTGTAATGGCAATTACTGCTGCAAACAGGGATGAAATTCCTCCCACATAAGCCACAATTGATAATGCAAACCCTTCTTCTACAAAATAAAACATAGGGAATAACCGAGCCACCAAATACACTCCGGCAACAACCATAGTAGCTGCATGAATTAATGCCGAAACAGGCGTAGGACCTTCCATGGCATCGGGTAGCCAAATATGAAAAGGCATCATAGCAGATTTTCCGGCACCTCCCACAAAGATTAAGAGCAGTCCCCACGTGATGACAGAAAGACCCATAAACGAAGTAGATGCCCAATTTAAAATAGCACTTCCTTCGGGATTATTTAGCATTTCAAAATCAAATGTTCCGGCGTAATATCCCATAATTAATATCCCGATTAAAAAGCCAAAATCGGCAAAACGAGTTACAATAAATGCTTTTTTGGCAGCGGCAATAGCTGATGGTTTGGTGTAGTAATATCCTATTAACAAGAAAGAAGAAACACCCACAAGTTCCCAAAAAATATAAATTTGAAATAGATTAGTAGAAAGCACCAGTCCAAACATAGAAAAGGTAAACAAACTTAAAAAAGCAAAAAACTTAGTATAACCATCATCTCCTTTCATATATCCTCGGCTATAAATGTGTACCATTAATGATATCGTTGAAACCACAATCAACATCATTACCGAGATTGCATCAATGTACAAACCCATATCAATAGATAGAGTGTCTGTAAAATTCATCCATATATGACGATCAATAATAGGTTTATAAATACCATTTACTTTACCGTGGACAAAGAAGTATTGATAGGCGGTGTAGTAGGAGAGAACAGTCGAAACCAACAAACCAAACACACCAATATAACCGGAAACAGACGGTTTGATTCGTTTGTAATTTAATCCAAGCAGCAGAAAAACTGCTAATGGAATGAATGGGATTAAGTAAATATAACGAATGTCCATTTGTATATTATTTATTAATATTTCATTGTTTCGGTTTCATCTACCTCTACAGACCCTATTTGTCTGTATAGGCTTATTATTATAGCTATAGCTAGAGCGGTTTCGGCAGCAGCCACAGCAATGATAAAGATAGAAAAAAGCACTCCTTGTAATGCATCGGGATATAAGTATTTATTAATAATCACAAAATTTACTACTGAAGCATTCATAATTAATTCAACCGAAATTAATATCGAAATAAGATTCTTTCGGGTAATAAAGCCATACACACCAATAAAAAACAAAAGGGTTGTTAGGGTTAATATTTCGTATATACTTATTCCGGCAATCATAATTTATTATTTTTTATGTTTTCTTTCCTTTTGCAATTACAATAGCTCCAATCATTGCAGCTAACAACAACATCGAAATCACTTCAAACGGCAATACAAATCCTCCGTCACCATAGCTCAATAGTTTTTCTCCAATATCGGCTGTTGAGGTTGTTTTATAATTTTCAACAACCGGAAAATCATAGGTATAAATAATTTGCAAAAACACCCCTATTCCTATAGCCGAAACAATTGCGGCAACTATTCGTTTGGAGGTTTTAGCCAAGGATAATTCCAATTCGATATGATGCACTAATAACACTGAAAATATCATTAAAACAATTACACCGCCTCCATAAACCGTAAGTTGAATAGCGGCTAAAAAGTTGTAATCTATTAAAAAGAAAATACCGGCTATACCAACTAGCACAAACAGTAAGTAAATTACAGACCGCATCATTTTACGACTGTTTACAGCAGCAATAGCAAAAGCAATCATACTAAAAGCAAGGATGTAAAAAATATATTTTTCCATAATATTATTCTTCAACTCCGTCCATTAATTTGGATCCGGGTTGGTTTAGTACTTTTGTTAAATAAGACCTGTCAAATACAGCGTTTTCATAATTTTGAGCCCATACAATAGCATCGGTTGGGCAGGCTTCAATACAAAGACCACACATGGTACAAAGCCCTAAATGATAAATATGTTTGTCAATTTGTTTTTTCTTTTTTCCGGTTTTGGGGTTTACTTTTCTGTCCCAGATAATTTCAATGCTTCCGTTAGGGCAAGCAATTTCACATTTTTGACATCCCGTACATCGATGTTCGTTGTTTTCGTTATGGGGCATCACCACCTCTCCTCTAAATCGTTCAAACATTTTTAGTGTTTTTCGATTGTCAGGATATTGTTGGGTAATCGTTCCTTTTCTTGAATGTAAAAAAACCTTACCGGTTACACTCATTCCGGTGAGCAATGTTTTTATTCCGTTGAATATGTTTGAAAAGTATCCCATATTTTTATAACTGGATTGTAAGATTTAGCCAAACAATTAATGCCATTAACACAATATTTACTAAATTAATAGGAAGCAGGTATTTCCATTCTAACGTTAATAATTGATCTACTCGTAAACGTGGAAACGTCCACCTAAACCACATCATCAGAAAGACCAATATCAAGGTTTTTCCTAAAAACCAAAAGACGCCCAACCAAGGGATGGATTCGGTTATCCCGAAAGGAGAAAGCCAAGCACCAAAAAAGACGGTTGTGGCAATGGCAGAGATGATAAACATATTAATAAACTCGGCTAAGAAAAAGTAAGCGAATTTCATTCCTGAATATTCAGTATGAAAACCGGCACCCAATTCAGATTCAGCTTCTACCATATCAAACGGAGCTCTGTTTGTTTCGGCAGTTCCGGCAATCATATAAATCATAAAGGCTATAATAGCGGGAATGTGTCCTTGAACGATAAGCCAGCCGTTTTTTTGTACTTCAACTATTTCAGATAGCTGAAGCGAACCGGTTAACAATATCATGGTGAGTAATGATAGTCCAACAGAGAGCTCATAGCTTATGGTTTGAACACCGCTACGCATAGCACCAATGAGAGAAAATTTATTATTACTACTCCATCCGCCTAACAAAATACCAATCACACCAATGGATGAGATGGCGATTAAAAAAAAGATGCCGATATTAATGTCAAAGGCTTGTAACTCTTGAGTAAACGGAAAAACAGACAAAGCCATTAATGCCGATATAATTACAAAATAGGGAGCTAAGTTGTAAAGAAATTTATCGGCTCTATCTGTACCGGTTAATTCTTTTGAAAGCAATTTTAAGGCATCTGCCATAGTTTGTAAAAGCCCTTGAAATCCCACACGATTAGGACCAATACGTAATTGAAACCAAGCGGCAACACGCCTTTCCAACAGCACTAAATACAACCCGGCAACAGCAAAAATGGCAAGATATACCAAAGCAATTAAAACCATTTCGGTAATGCTTGTCGCTGTTTCAGACATAAAACTTAACAGCCACTGGTGAATGCTTTTTGTCATACTAGTTTGTTTGTATATTAGTTAATCAGTTAATTTGATTTTTTATTCTATTGCTTTTTATATTATACTCTTCTTGTCTTAAATCTATCTGTCAATATCCGGCACAACAATATCCAGTGTTGCCATAGTTGCCACTAAATCTCCTATTTTTCCTCCAACAGCAATGTGATTTAATAACGAAATATTTGAAAATCCAGGGGATCTAAATTTTACTCGATACGGGTTTTTTGTTCCCGTACTTACTATATAAACTCCCAATTCTCCTCTGGCGGTTTCTACTTTTTGATAATATTCGCCTTTAGGTAGTTTTATTACTGCGTTAGTTGCCACTTTGTAGTCGCCTTCGGGGATATTATCTACGAGCTGCTCAATAATAGAAAGTGACTCCCACATTTCTTGAATTCGTACTTGGTATCTCGCCATAGAATCGCCTTCGGTTTTAAGAGCTTCATTAAAGGTTACTTTATCCAGCGCACTGTAAGGATGATGTTTTCTTACATCACATGAATACCCCGAGCCTCGTGCAACCGGTCCCGATGCGCCAAACGAAATAGCATCTTCTTTGCTTAATATCCCAACTCCTTTCATTCTTTTCTGAAAAATAATATTTCCGGTTAACAAGCGGTCATATTCAGGAATTTTGGTTTTAAAATGAGTAACAAACTCTTTGGTTCTTTTTACAAAGTTGGGATGAATATCCCACATTAATCCTCCCGGAATATTATAATTCATCGTAAGCCTTGCTCCACACGTTTCTTCAAAAATATCATTAATCATCTCTCGATCTCTAAATCCGTAAAAATAAGTGGTAAGCGCTCCTACGTCCATTCCCATTACACCCCACCAAAGACAGTGGGAAGCGATTCTTGTAAGTTCACCAATGATGGTTCTAATTACTTTTACGCGATCAGGAACTTCTAATTGAAGTGCTTTTTCTACAGTTAAACAAACCGCCTCATTATTAATGTGTGAAGAGAGGTAATCCATCCGGTCTGTTAAATGAACTATTTGCTGATAGCTGTCCCGTTCACACATTTTTTCAATAGAGCGGTGAATATACCCTAGATCCGGCTCTACTTTTTTTATAATTTCGCCGTCAATGGTAAGTAAAAGACGCAATACTCCGTGGGTAGCCGGGTGTTGAGGACCCATATTAACAAAGTATTCTTCAGATTTGAAGTTGGTATTAGTGGTTGTTAGTGCTATTTTTTCGGCTTCCGTCTTCATTGTTTTGCTATCTACATCGAGTCGTTTATTATTTTATTACCATATTTACTTCGTCAACATAATCTTTTCTTAGCGGGTATCCTTCCCACTCTTCTGTGAGAAACAAATATTTTAAATTGGGATGATTATTAAATTTTATTCCGAAGAAATCAAATACTTCACGTTCGTGAAATTCAGCAGTTTTCCATATATCACATACCGAGTCAAACACAGGGTTTTCCCTGTCTTCTGTATTCACTTTAACTACTAATTGATGTCTGTAAACAGTAGATTCCAGGTGATAAACGATTCCTAATTCTTTTCCCCAATCCATTCCTGTTAGACAGTATAAATAATCAAATCGGGTCTTGGGATTGCTTTTTAGTTGATTCATCAATGCGTGAAGGTGCTCCGGCTTTACTACAATAGTAAGGAATTCGGAACCCTCTTCGGTAAAAGATAATAAACCGGAATTGACAACCTCTTTTGCAGTTATTTTTTCTTCATCCTTTTCTGTTGAGAGATCTGAAGTCTCTTGGTTTTCCTTAACAACTTCAGAAGTGGTAACTTCCGGATTGGGGAACCAACTACTTATTAACTCTTGTAATTCGCTGTTGTTCATATCTAATTGTTTTCGGGTTTATGTTATTTTCCTTCATCAAAACCTTCAATAGGGTTCTTTTTATGTTTCATGTTTTCGGTTCGAAT
>JALWKK010000031.1 GCA_027081505.1 Flavobacteriaceae bacterium | reverse complement strand
AAATAATTATGTGAATAAAATCGCGCTATTAAATTACTCGTAAAACCTATGTAAATCTTCTTATAGGTCCCAGAATACAAAACATATGTTACAAATTCTTCCATACAAAAAAAGAGAACCGTTTTATGGATTCTCTTTCGAGTAGTAGCGGGAGCTGGACTCGAACCAGCGACCTTCGGGTTATGAGCCCGACGAGCTACCTACTGCTCTATCCCGCGATATAGGGTTGCAAAGATACAACGTAAAACCTACTTTATGCAAGTATTTTTTAAAAATTTATTCGAACCCTTCTATTTCTAACGTAATCAGCTCCCAATCATTCATTAAGGCTTCCAATTTATTCTTCTTTTTTTGGTAGTTTTCAAAAAAATTGGGTTGTGCAATGGTTTCTTCATAATTTATAGAAAGTTCAAAATCTATTTCTTTTAATTCTTTTTCAAACTTAGCTATAGATGCTTCAATTTTACTCAACTTATTTTTAAGTGATTTTATTTTTTTTCGATTTTGATAAGCTGCTCTATTCGAAAGTGGATTTAATTCTGAACGAGTTTTATTTTCTTCCCTTTTAATTGTTTTTTTTTCGGCTTCCCTCATATTCTGCAAATTACGCTGCTCTAAAAAGAAATCGATATCACCTAAATATTCTTTTATTTTATGGTCTTTAAACTCATAAACTGTACTGCTGAGTCCTTGTAAAAAATCCCTATCATGCGAGACTAACAATAATGTGCCTTCGAACTTTTGTAAAGCGTCTTTCAATACATTTTTAGATTTTATATCCAGATGATTGGTAGGTTCATCCATTACCAACACATTTATGGGTTGCAGTAGCAGTTTTGCTAATGCCAACCTGTTTCGCTCACCACCCGAAAGCACACGCACATATTTATCTACATCATCGCCCCGAAACAAAAATGCTCCTAAAATATCGCGTACTTTACTTCGGTTTTTTTCGTTAGCGGCATCTATCATTGTATCGAGTACCGTTTTACTTCCGTCCAGATAATCGGCTTGGTTTTGCGCAAAATAGCCTATTTGTACGTTGTGTCCCAATTTTAAATGTCCTTTAAATTCAGTTTCCCCGACTATACATTTCGCCAAGGTGGTTTTTCCTTGTCCGTTTTGCCCGACAAAAGCAATTTTACTACCTCTATCTACTCGTAGGTGTACATTTTTTAAAACCTGTTTATCGCCGTATTTTTTTTCTAAATTTTCAATTTCAATTACAACTTTCCCGGGAGTTTGGGATACGGGAAAAGTAATATTCATCACACTATTATCGTCCTCATCTACCTCTATTCTGTCTATCTTATCTAATTTTTTTATTAGCGATTGTGCCATTGTGGCTTTTGTTGCTTTTGCTCTAAATTTTTCGATTAGTTTTTCGGTGTGGGCAATTTGTTTTTGCTGATTTTTTTGTGCTGCCAATTGTTGTTGGCGAATTTCGTCTTTTAACAAAAGGTATTGGCTGTAGGGTTTGTTGTAATCGTAAATTTTTCCGAGAGAAATTTCAATAGTTCGATTGGTGATATTATCCAGAAACATTTTATCATGAGAAACCACCATTATGGCTCCTGAATAATTTTTTAAAAATTCTTCCAACCAAAGAATAGATTCTATATCCAGATGATTGGTAGGCTCATCTAAAAGCAAAATGTCGTTATCTTGAAGCAGTAGTTTTGCCAGTTCGATTCGCATACGCCAACCTCCCGAAAATGTTTCGGTGGGTAAATTAAAATCTTCTCTCTGAAATCCAAGTCCTTGCAGAATTCGTTCGGTATTGCCTTTGTAGTTGTACCCTCCGTGAATTTCGTATTGATGCTGAACGTCGTTTACCGCAATCATTAAATCGTGGTAGGCTGTGCTTTCATAATCGGTACGGGTGGCGAGTTGGGTATTTATTTTTTCCAATTGCTTTTCGAGTTTTTTAATTTCTGAAAAGGCTTGGTAGGCTTCTTCTAACACGGTTCGTCCCTTAACAAAATCAATATCTTGTTTTAAAAAGCCTATAGATATTTTTTTGTCGGAAGCTATTTGCCCTGTATCGTATTCCTGCTCTCCTGCAATAATTTTTAAAAGAGTCGATTTTCCGGCACCGTTTTTACCAATTAAACCCACTCTATCTCCGGGTTTTAATTGAAAGGTAATTCCTGAAAACAAATCATCGCCCTGAAATGAAACAGTAAGATTATGGATATTGAGCATTGTTAAACTTTCGGCAAATATAACATTTTAGCAACGTCTTTTAATGTCTATTTCTTTTTCTAAAGGTTTTTTTCCCTCTATATATTTAAAAAGTTTTTGGGCAAGAGCAGGTGCCGAAATAATTCCGCGTGTACCCAAACCGGTAAAGAAAAAAATATTATTTTGTTTGGGTAAATCACCTAACAAAGGACGTCTGTCGAGTGTGGTTGGTCGCATTCCGGCTACTTGATTAGTCACAGAAAAATTACAAGAGACCACTTGTTTAAACTTAGAGATAAGTGTTTTTTTTGCCTTTTGGGTAACTTCAAAACTAAAGTCTTCCCTATTGTATGTGGCTCCTATTTTATAAAAATCATCACCCATCGGAACAATAAATATCGATGATTTTAAAAGAGCTTCCAGCTTTAAACCGGGTGCTTTTATAACAAGAAACTCTCCTTTATTGGGAATAATTAATTCTTTATTAAAAAAAGGATTACTTCGTGCCGAAAAGCCTTCTGCAAAAACAATCTTTTTCGCTTTAATGTTTTTATAATTTATTGAGTTATTAGTTATTTGAAGTAGGTCATAACGGAATTTTTCGGGTAGAATTTTTTTCTCTTTCAAGAGGAAATTTTGATAGCCGTTTAATAGCTTTTCGGTGTTAATAACTCCTGTAAAGTTAACTTTGCCTAAACCAAATGGAGCGTGAATAAACTTGTTATTATTTTTTAAAATTCTGGGATATAAAAAAGCAGATAGTTTTTTTTTATCGGCTGCGACTGTCCAATTATTTTGTTCTTCAACAGAAGCAAACACCCGACACATAGGCATTTCTTTAAAGAAAGAGAGATTTAGTTTTTTTTCTAATTTGCCGTAAAAAGAAAAAGCCGTCGCTATGTGTTGCCGGGCATTCCAAACAGGAGTAAATCTTTTTAAAACCATAGGATTTATAATTCCGGCAGAAACTCGAGTAGCAGAACAAAAGGGTTGGTCGATTACTACAAATGTTTTGTTATTCTTTTCTGCTATTTCACAAAAACTTAATCCTGCAATTCCTAATCCTACAATAATATAATCTACCGATTTATTCATCGTACAAAAATAAAAAACCCCGAGCGGTATACTCGGGGTTTTTAAATCTATTTTTCGGAATAATTAATAATTCCATAAATCTATTTCTTTATTTCTAATGTATTCTTTAATACGGTTAGATTCTAACAATTGCATTAAAGCATTATCATTTATATAGTCTTTAACTTGTCTGTCTCCCATTACGTTATCTACTTTATATATCACTGCATTAAATCGTCTGGAGTTTAGCAGGTTATCATACGAAATGGGTTGAGAGGTGTTTTTCCGATTAAAAGCCATTGCTTTATGCAAAACATCTCTTGCTCCGGGAAACCATACCCAAAATAGTTCTACTTTACCGTCAACACCGTCGTCGGGGAACGCTTTAGAACGCGCCTCGTTTGCTACCGGGCATAAACCTATTAACCTGTAGCGTAAATCTCCTTGGCGTTTATCGATATACCAGTATCCTCTGATTCTCCATTCTTCGATATCACCGGCATCTAAAGCAAATTTTCTAATATACTGCTCGTCTACTTTACCTTCGGCATTAAATTGTTCGATACCCAAATCGGTAGTGTCTGTATATACCAAAGAGGCTTCGATATCTTTTAATGTTCGTTTTTCGGTAAAATAAGAGTCTGAATATACATCTGGTATATCACCATTTCGAATACCGCGTACTAAGACATCGTAAAGAGAACGTCTGTCTGCTCCAATATTGTTGGTGTCTATCGGGTAATACAATGGGAAATTTATACGTTCATCAAGATCGATTATTTCCCAAGTGGACTTAGCCCACAAAACGTCTCTTTCATCAACGTATCCGTAGGGTAGCGGATTATCGTTATCGTAAGCGAGTTGATCTTTGGTCTTTTTGCCTATTTCTTCGGGCGTTTTTGCATTAAGAATATTTATTTGAGCTATTGCTCCAACAGACATTAATAATACAAAACAACTTAAAACAACATTCTTAAGGTTCATAAAATAGATTTTTTATTAGTATTTCGGGCGTTTATTAGTTTGTTAACTCGATACAAATAGGAGAAATTCTCTTCAATTTGTAACCGGAGTTACTAGCTAATTTTGCGTTTATATCAAATATTTGAACAGTTTCGCCTCTTTTTGCTCTACGCAATGCTGCTTTTGCGGCACTGTTTAATTTATTGCCGTTAACTTTAATAGTCGGTTGACCGGGTACTTTAAAACTAAATCCGGTAACACGCAGGCTTAAATCAAAATCGAAATCGGGTAAGGCTGCACCTACACTTGAAATTTCTAAGCCTTGACGTTGCATACGCACACAACCTCCGTTACCGTCTTCGCCACGAATGGTTCCGGTTGGTCTCGGTATATCTTTAACGCGGAATGTTTTACTGTCTGAAACGGTTTCGCCGGTGGGTAATTTACCACTAACTTTAATTGTTACCTCTCTACCTTTAATGGTTGTTACGTTCATATTATATTTTCCGGGCTTTCCGGCAGAATTTAATCCGGGAGCTGTTGCTGTTACGGCAGGTACTCCGGGAATAGAAATAGTCATTGGGTTTACTACTCCACGATATACTACATTCATTTTATCTGCTGAAATTACAGCAGAATTCGGTCTGGGAATTACCACGTATGAGCTTTCGATAGGAATTTTTACAATACTGTCTCCCTCTTTAAATTGAAGTTCTCCTTTGATGTCTTTTTCGCCGACATTACCTGCTGGAAAATCGAGCATTACTTGTCCGCCTTCAATGGTTGAAATTTCTTTGCCGTTTACAAGCACTTTTTCAAATGTAAGAGAGTTATCAAATTTTCCTAAGACCACTTTACCTTTAAAATTTTCACCCGAGAAGAAAGCCGTTTTGGTTGGAACAACAATTGCTTGAAATTTTGTCATAGATAGTTGACTTGCTTGTTCTCCGGCTAGCATTTTAGACAACAATTCATTTTGAGTGGTCTTAAGGTCTGCTTGCATTTGGGTAAGTTTGGTCTTGGAAGCAATTAAAGGAAATCCTTCAAACTGATATTTTAACCATTTAATCTTTTTGCCATCTCTGTTGGTAACAGGGCTTGTAGAAAAGTTTTCATTAATGGCTTTGCTTATATCCGGATAAGAGTCACCAAGTATTTGATTCATTCGGGTTCTATATTCATCTATCTTATCTAAAAACTCTTGCCCTTTTTTTGTGTATTTGTCGCCTTTGAAAAATAATTGATCTAAAAAATCGGATTTGTCTTGTACTTCAAAATCTGTCGGGTCTTTAACGGTTTTCATCATCCCGTCTTTGAGTGTTTGTATATAAGAGCTTAACTCATTAGAAATAGTATTAACTTGTTTGGCTTTGTCTAATAACGGTTGATAAACTTTGGGTTGTTCGGTTACTTTTTTTGCCAATCCTTCCATAAAGCTGGCGTTGCGTTCTGCGGTTGCCAAATTAGCTTTATCCAATTTTTTTTCTAATAAGCCAAAAGCAGATAATACTTCTTTTGACATATTTAGTGCTAGCATTGCGATAAAAACCAGATACATTAGGTTAATCATCTTCTGCCTTGGGGATAGTTTTCCACTTGCCATTTTTTTCTTTGTTTTTTTTTAGAATTAATAATTTAACTACAGTCGAAAACTTTGTTTAGTTTTTTCCGCCCATTGCAGAAAGCATACCTCCGTATACTCCGTTTAATGAAGAAAGGTTACTTGCGAGGTTCTCCATTTGTTGTTTTAACTGTGCGGCATTTTCGGCTACTTGCTCGTTAATTTCGGCTTGTCGGCTGGAAGATTCTACCTGTACTTTATATAGGCTGTTTAATGATTCCATTTGTGCAGCTGCCAATGCCAGTTCTTCGCTGTATTTTTTTGTAGCGTTCATTGCTTCGGCAGTAGGTGCAATACCTTTGGCCGCGCCTTCAAAAGATTGAATGCTTTGTCCCAGACTTTCAAATAAACTGACATCTATTTTAGCTTCTTTAAGCATTTCGTCTAATTTTTTAGATAGCATGCCTTCAGCATCTTTTGGTTGGTCTTTTTTATTACCATTAGATTGACCACCGGCCAATTCGGGATATACCAATGACCAATCTAAATCGTCATCTACCGGCTCAAAGGCAGAGATTGCAAAGATGATTGCTTCGGTAATAAGTCCGATAGCTAATAATGTACCACCGTTTAATTTTAAATCGCCACCTAGCGGTATTTCCCAGTGAAGGATTTTAAAAAGTGCTCCAAGAATTACGATAGAAGCCCCAAGCCCGTAGGCCATATTAAAAAGTTTTTTTGAAGATCTTGATTGTGCCATAATACAATAATTTTTGTTTAAGTTAAGTTACGGTTAAAGTTTTATTTATAATTTGAGTTTTTGTTAATCTTATCTGCCATCGCCAAAGTTTTGGTTTAATACCACGTCTGTACCCATATAATCTTGTACAGTTCTAAAACCGATGTAGCTTCTTGCGGAGTCTGCATATTCGTAATCACGAGTACTTACTTGAAGAAAATAAGCCACATCTTTCCAAGAACCTCCTCTAATGACTTTTCGAAGATTATTAGGGTCGTTTACGCTTGGGTTCATTGTTGAAGAAAATTCATAGGATGCAGGTGAATAAGACGATGCCACCCATTCGGAAACATTGCCTGCCATATTGTACAATCCGTAATCGTTAGGTTCATAGGCATCTGCTTCTACGGTATATAATGCTTGGTCGGCAGCATAATCGCCACGTAGCGGTTTAAAGTTTGCCATAAAGCATCCTCTGTCGTTTTTGGCATAGGGACCTCCCCAAGGGAATGTAGCAGACTCTAGTCCTCCTCTTGCGGCATATTCCCACTCGGCTTCGCCCGGTAACCTAAACCGGTTTACTTGAGGTCGTTTTTTAGATTTTTGATAGGCGTTTTTGTACAAGGTTCTCCAGGCACAAAATGCTTTGGCTTGTTTCCAATTTACGCCTACAACAGGATAATCGCTGTAGGCTTCGTGCCAAAAATAATCGTTGTGCATAGGCTCGTTGTACGAATAGTTAAAATCTCTTATCCATACGGTAGTATCCGGATAGATAGGTAGTTCTTCTGTCTTAATAAAGTCTTTTCTTCTTTTTTTACCTTTTGCTCTAGCGGCTGCTTCAATATCCATGTAGGTGTATCTAAACTTTAATTTAGAGACATCTATGGTGCGTTGTCCGTTATAGGCTTCATCTGCTGGGATATAGAGTGAGTCCATTACTTCTGCATAATATTCGTCCGGGTATTCGGCTGTATTCCAAATTATATCTACATCCCGATTTATTTTTCTTCCGGCATATAAATCGTCTCCAATGCCATAATAATTATCATACATATATTGGTCGTACGGAGACATATCTTCACTTTCTTGGTCTACAAATGCGAACTCACCAATTCCGCCATCACCCGGGGTTTGCCCTACTTCATCGGCTAATATTGCTAATTTTAGACGAACGATAGAATCTCTTACCCAATTTGTAAATTGTCTGTATTCTGCGTTGGTTATTTCGGTTTCATCCATGTAGAAAGAACGCACAGTAACGGTTTTTGTCGGGGCATCATTAACTGCCACAAAATCGTCATCTGATTTTCCCATAATAAAGGAACCTCCCGGAATTAGGGTCATTCCGTAGGGTTTTTCCGGATGCCATTTTTTTCCTTTTGCTCCAACAAGTTCCCCGCGATCGGCAGATCTCCTATTACAACTTGATAAAACGGCAATAACTGCAACTAATGCAATAAGCTTTTTCATAGGTATTTAGGTTAAATTATATAGATTTAAGGGCGTAAACCTATCTATAAAATTTCAAAAAAACAACTTTTTTTGAAAAAACCCTCAATCTTTATAATAATAGTTTATTTGGTTATACTTCATTTTTCATCCGAGCCTTGTACCATCGCTCGGGTATTTCTTGGTTACAAGCACTTAAATAATCGTTGTAAGTGCAAGGTAATAACGTTTTACTTTTTAATTTATTATTTATTGTTGAAATAAATGGTAATTCTATCCACCAACGCCCTGTTTTATTGCTTTTTTTAAATAGTAATACTTCATCATCTACAGGCACTTTGTATGTTTTGAAGAGCTTCGGGTTATTAAAATCACCATCGTTTACTCTAAAATTTACCCCTTCGATGAAATACCATATTATCTGCGCAATTAACATTCCCGATGTGGGAGAATTTTCGTAATCTTTTATTTCATATATTCCAAATGAACTTACAGAGTTACTAATCCCTGCATATCGAGCCAAGGCACAAATTTCTCTAGAATTAAATCCATTAGGACTTTGGTTGTACTTATAACTAATAGCTTCGTCTTTTATTGCATTTACATCTAAAGAAACTAAATGTGCATTTCTAAATATGGGTTCTACAACCGTAAGGTCTTGTACAATTTCACCAAGTCGATACGCATCAAAGAACAATTTTTCCATTAGGGCTATTTCTTGGGGCGAATTATAATAGGATTGGTATCCAAGCGTACTGTAATTAAATAGGTTATAGGGTTTTTCTATTATAATCTTTCCTACATAAGATTTATTTGAAACAGGCGCATCTACATCGCCTAAGTCAAATTTGCTGTCTATGTTCACAAAATTAATCATACTCTCCAGCCCTGAATAGGCTTTATATTGTGCGATGACTAAATCTTGGCTTCCACCAAGTATAATTGGGATAATTTTTTTTGAAAGTAATTGGTTTGTTACGGTTTGAAGTGCATAGTATGAATCTTCTACTGTTGCTCCTTGCTCGATATCGCCTAAATCAGCCAATTTGCCTGTCCAATTTCCGGAATATAATGAGTACAAGGCTTTTCTTACGGAATCAAAGCAAGGTTTGTTACCTGTGTAATTTACATCATTGCGGGTTTCTTTTACGCCGACAATAGCAAATAATACACCTTCTAAATCGGGAAATCCGACATCGGTGTGTATTTTTATTTGTTTTCCCAGTACGCCTTGAGGTAACACCTCATTACAGGTTACTACTTTTTTTGAAACGGGAATAAAAAATTCTGTCATTATTTTTTCTTAGCAGTCGTTTTTTTTCTTGCTTTTTTCTTAGGTGCTTTTTTCGCCAATAATTCTTGTGCTTGCTCTAAGGTTATTTTTTCGGCTTTCGTAGTTTTTGGCAGTTCTACTTTTGTTTTTCCTTTAATTATATTAAATCTTCCCCAACGAGCCTTTTCAATTCTTATCCCTTCTTCTTTCCATTCTGTAATCAACTTATCGATTTCTTTTTGTTTTTTAGTTTCAATAAGCTCAATAATATCTGCTTCCGAAAGGTTGTCGAAATCGTATTTTTTATTTACATTAATAAACATATTGTTCCACTTAATAAAGGGACCGAAACGACCTTTCCCTTTTTGAACGGGCAAACTTTCATAAGTATAAATAGGCGCATCTGCTTTTTTCTTTTCTTCAATAAGTGTTACCGCCGTTTCAATATCTACATCTAGAGGATCTAATCCTTTGGGAAGGGAAATAAATTTTTTTCGGTATTTAATATAAGGTCCAAATCTTCCATTGTTTACTTCTACGGGTTCCCCTTCGTATTCACCTAGTGTTTTGGGTAGTTTAAACAAATCCATAACTTCTTCAAAAGTTACTTGATGCAATTGTTGATCGGGTCGTAAACTAGCAAATTTTTTAACTTCATCGTCTGCAGCTCCTATTTGTGCCATTGGACCAAAACGTCCTAGCCTTACCAATACCGGTTTTCCTGTTTCGGGGTCGGTTCCTAAAACTCGTTCTCCGCTCTCTCTGTTGGCGTTCTCTTTTACTTCTTCAACTCTTGGATGAAAGGTTTTGTAAAATTCTTTTAACATTTGATTCCATTGTTTTTTTCCTTCGGCAATAGAATCAAAATCTTCTTCTACTTTGGCGGTAAAATTGTAATCTAATATTTCTTCAAAATTAGTTACTAAAAAGTCGGTTACGATTAATCCTATATCTGTAGGAACCAGTTTTCCTTTGTCTGAACCTACTGTTTCCGAAAGTTGTTTTTCGGTTACCGAATTATTTTTTAAAACCAATTGTGTATAGTGTCTTTGAACACCTTCTACAGAGCCTTTTTCAACATAATTTCTATTAATGATGGTAGAAATTGTGGGTGCGTAAGTAGAGGGGCGACCAATACCTAGCTCTTCCATTTGTTTTACCAAAGAGGCTTCGGTATATCGATATGGCGGACGGGTAAATCGTTGGGTTGCCGTTATGTAAGTATTGGTTAACGGTTCTCCTATTGTTAAATTAGGCAACATTCCTTGTTGTTCTTCTTCTTCAAAATCGGTTCCTTCGAGATAAACTTTTAAAAACCCGTCAAATTTTATCATTTCTCCATTTGCCACAAAGTGTTCGGCTACTTTTTGAGATGAATTTACTTGTATTTTAACATTGGTTCGTTCTAGTTGTGCATCGCTCATTTGCGAAGCTATAGTACGTTTCCAAATCAAATTATAAAGTCTTTCTTGATCTCTATCGCCAGAAATAGTATGCCGAGACATATCGGTAGGTCTAATTGCTTCGTGCGCTTCTTGCGCTCCTTTTGATTTGCTTTTGTAATTACGAGGTTGGCTGTAATTGTCTCCGTACAAGGAAGCTATTTCGTCTTGTGCCGCTTGTTTGGCTTCTTGCGAAAGGTTTACACTATCTGTTCTCATATATGTAATGAGCCCGGCCTCATACAATCGTTGTGCAATGGTCATGGTTTTACCTACCGAAAAATACAATTTTCTTGATGCCTCTTGTTGAAGGGTTGAAGTTGTAAACGGTGGTGCAGGTGATTTTTTTGCCGGTTTTTTTACAAGATCTTGTATTTGGTAACTCGCATTTATGTTTTTTTGAAGAAACTGATTTGCTTCTGTTACTAAAGAAAAATTCTTTGGGAGTTTTGCTTTAAACTTATTTCCTGTACTGGTAACAAATTCGGCATCTACTCGAAAAGAAGCTTTGGGCGAAAACGCTTCGATTTCACGTTCGCGTTCAACGATTAATCGCACGGCTACCGATTGTACTCTCCCTGCAGACAAGCCTCCTTTTACTTTTTTCCAAAGCACAGGTGATAATTCATACCCTACTAATCTATCTAAAACCCTACGTGCTTGTTGTGCGTTTACCAAGTTGTAGTTAATTTTTCTAGGATTGTCAATCGCTTTTACAATAGCCGAGTTGGTGATTTCGTGAAACACGATTCGTTTGGTTGTCTCTTCTTTTAGTTTAAGTATTTCTGACAAATGCCAAGCAATGGCCTCTCCTTCTCGGTCTTCATCACTTGCCAACCAAACCGTTTCTACATTTTTTGACAATTCTTTTAGTTCTTTTACCAATTTCTTTTTGTCGGTCGGAATAATATATTTGGGCGTGAAATCACCTTTTACATCTACTGCCAGCTCATTTGAAGGCAGGTCGGCAATGTGCCCGAAACTAGAGGCAACTTTAAAATCTTTACCGAGAAATTTTTCAATTGTTTTTGCTTTTGCAGGCGACTCTACTATCACTAAATTCTTTGCCATAAATCTTTTTGTTAAGGCTACAAAAGTATAGGTTTTTTTTAATTACAAAACTTAAATTTTGAATTTCGATTACATTTTTAAAATTAGGTCTTGTTTTTCTTTCTAAAAAAAATAGTTTTTATTTAAGAAATTATTTCTGAAATAGTTGTTGTTTCTTCCTCTTTAAACCCAATGGTATCTTTATAAAAATAATATAGCGGTATGTAGGTAAAATAGAGAGTAGCAGCCATTCCTACAAAACATAAAACGACACCAATTTGAGCTATAAGGCTTGGTATTATAATCAATCCGAAAAGAATAAGCCAAAATTCATTTCCTAATTTAAAACTAGCCGAAACTATATCTTTTACTGAAAGTTTGGGATTAAATGCAAATATGGGTACGATTAGTTGCAACGGTACCATAACATAAAAAAATAGGAAAATAACACATTAATAAGGCAAGTAGTGCAATACCTAAAGAAGCTAAAGAAAGTACAAGTATTTTTTTCCAATACCCAATACTTAAAATACATAAAATATCCTCCTACCGTTTTGGGTTTTCCCGTATCTTCTTTTTTACATACCTGAAAAAAATGAGAAATAATAACCACACTAATTATCTGCATTATAAATGCCAAAATAAAAACTAACAGCACTTACTCAACAACTTGAATTGGAGTAAAATCTAATTCCGGTAGATAGTGTCTTCCATTCATAAAAGTTTTAAACATTTTAACATACATAGTAAAAAAAGGAGCATACATTAACAGTAAAAAAGGAATTGAAACCAATAAGGATAGTAGCCCATGGTACAAGCCTTGCAACCATATTTTTTTAAATAATTCAAAACTTTTAGAGAAATTATCTCCAAAATCTATTTTAGGAGCTTGTTCTATTTTCCGAAAAATATTGGATTGCATACGTATTGGTTTTAATGTTGATTGTGCAAATCTTTAAAAAATAACTATGCCAATTTGTCACAATCGAATAATAAATTTGTAAATTTGCGAGCTAATTGTAGCGCATATAATTTATGAATACCGAAAAACTCATAGACGAAACCAAACAAGGCGAAACCCTTCAACTAAAAAATAATAAAAAGAACACTCGTAAACTTTTTATTGAGAGTTATGGATGCCAAATGAATTTTAGTGACAGCGAAATAGTTGCTTCCATACTAACAAATCAAGGGTTTAACACCACTTCACAATTAGAAGAAGCCGACTTGGTATTAATTAATACGTGTTCGATTAGAGATAAAGCCGAACAAACCGTAAGAAAACGTCTCGAAAAATTTAATGCCGTAAAAAAAATAAATCCGGATATGAAAGTTGGTGTTTTGGGTTGCATGGCAGAACGATTAAAACACAAATTTCTGGAAGAAGAAAAAATAGTAGATTTAGTAGTAGGACCCGATGCCTACAAAGACTTACCCAATTTACTTGAAGAAGTTGAAGCCGGTAGAGAAGCCGTAAATGTAATTCTCTCTAAAGAGGAAACTTATGCAGATGTATCTCCGGTAAGACTTGGTGGTAACGGCGTAACGGCATTTGTTAGCATTACCAGAGGATGCGACAATATGTGTACTTTTTGCGTAGTACCCTTTACACGTGGTCGTGAACGAAGCAGAGACCCGCAGAGTATCGTTAACGAAATAAACAATTTGTGGCATCAAGGCTACAAAGAAGTAACCTTATTAGGACAAAACGTAGATAGTTACTTATGGTACGGAGGTGGGTTAAAAAAGGATTTTAAAAATGCCAGCGAAATTCAAAAAGCAACCGCTACAAATTTTGCAAAATTGTTAGATTTGGTAGCTACAGCCCGACCCAATATGCGATTCCGGTTTTCTACCAGTAATCCGCAAGATATGACCGAAGATGTTTTACACACCATGGCAAAACACAAAAACATTTGCAACTATATTCACCTTCCCGTACAAAGCGGAAGTACTCGAATCTTACAAGCGATGAATCGTCAGCACTCACGAGAAGAATACATCCAACTCATTAATAAAATTAGAACCATACTACCCGATTGCGCCATATCACAAGACATCATTGCCGGTTTTCCAACCGAAACCGAAAAAGACCATCAAGAAACTTTAAGCCTGATGGAATATGTAAAATATGATTTTGGATTTATGTTTATGTATAGCGAACGACCCGGTACAATGGCAGCGAGAAAATTAACAGACGATATTCCGCTTGAAACAAAAAAAAGACGCCTAAACGAAATTATTGCTTTACAACAAAAGCACAGTGCGTACCGAACGCAACAATTTATTGGTAAAACCGTTGAGGTTTTAATCGAAAAAAAATCGAAACGAAGTGATAAACACTGGAGCGGACGAACACCACAAAATACCGTTGTAGTTTTTCCGAAAGAAAATTACAAACCCGGAGATTTTGTATTGGTAAAAATAGATGAAGCTACAAGTGCCACCCTTATAGGAAAAGCTGTTGATTATAGTAATTTAAATTAAAACACCATCGCAATTGCGAAACAAAACATGGAAAGTATTCAAGCAATAAAACTACGTTTCGGGATTATTGGCAACGACCAAAAACTAAACCGAGCTATACAAAAAGCCATTCAGGTTGCACCGACCGACATTTCGGTACTGGTAACCGGAGAAAGCGGTGTAGGAAAAGAGAGTATTCCTAAAATAATTCATGCGCTTTCGCACCGAAAACACAATAAATATATTGCCGTAAACTGCGGCGCAATTCCGGAAGGAACGATAGACAGCGAACTCTTTGGTCATGAAAAAGGAGCATTTACAGGTGCTACAGCTACCCGAAGTGGTTACTTCGAAGTTGCAGATGGAGGTACCATTTTCCTAGATGAAGTAGGCGAACTTCCCCTACCCACACAAGTGCGTTTACTACGTGTCTTAGAAAGTGGTGAATTTTTTAAGGTAGGATCGTCTAAGCCCCAAAAAACCGATGTTAGAATAGTCGCTGCAACCAACGTAAATATGGCAAAAGCCATTGAAGAAGGAAAGTTTAGAGAAGACCTTTATTACCGCTTAAGCACAGTAGAAATCAAGCTTCCTCCTTTACGCGAACGCAAAGAAGACATTCATTTATTATTTCGGAAATTTGCTTCCGATTTTGCACAAAAATACAAAATGCCTACCATTAGGCTGGATGAAGGAGCTAAACAATTACTACAAAACTATCGTTGGGGAGGTAATATTAGACAATTACGGAACGTAGCAGAGCAAATTTCGGTACTAGAACAAAACAGAGAAATCGGCTACAGCACGCTAAAAGAATATTTGCAAGATGTGGGAAGTAATCTTCCGGCAATTATTCCTTCTCAAAAAAACAAAAGCGATTTTGCCAACGAGAGAGAACTGCTTTACAAAGTACTTTTTGATATGCAACGTGACCTAAACGATTTAAAGAAACTTACCTTTGAGTTAATGAATAATCCTAACACGAATAACGTTCAAGAACAACATGCCGGACTTATAAATAAAATTTATTCAAACTCCGAAACAAAACCATTAAACAAATTTGACAAAACAGAAGAAAAACCCCTCGAAACGGAAGATAAACCAACTGTTGAAGTTATTAATATAACTGCAAACGAAACGATTTCAAAAAATAAAGATAAATATAGTTTTGTAGAAGACGTAGAAGATGTAGAAGAAGAGGAAAATCTTTCAATTCAAGAAAAAGAAATTGAACTTATTAGAAAATCATTAGAAAAACATAATGGAAAAAGAAAATATGCGGCTAAAGAACTGGGCATTTCAGAACGTACCTTATACCGAAAAATTAAACGATTTAATTTATAATCGATACAATACCGTGAAATTAATGCGCAAAACTCTAAAAATAACCATAGCACTGTTGCTTATTATCACACCTTTAATAATGCAAAGTTGTGGTGCTTATTCGTTTACGGGAGCAGACATTGATTACTCAAAGATAAAGACCTTTCAGGTAAATTATTTTCAGAATAACGCCAGTATTATTGAACCCGGTATTGACCGAAAATTTACCATTACACTGCAAGATTTAATTCTTAATCAAACCAGTTTAGATTTGGTTACTGCCGGTGGCGATTTAATTTACGAAGGCGAAATCGTAGAATATTACATCGCTCCCATTACTGCAACAGCACAAAATACAGCAGCTCAAAACCGACTTACCATAAGCGTAAACGTTCGGTTTATCAACACAAAAGACGACACAAAAGATTTTGAAAAACGATTTTCGTTTTATTACGACTATCCCGGAAGCTCGCAACTTATAGGAGGTTTGCTAGATGAAGCCGTAAACATTATCTTTGAACGTCTAACGCAAGATATTTTTAATGCATCATTAGCAAATTGGTAATATGACAACCGCCGCTTTCACCTCTTTACTCACGCACCCACAATCTTGTAAAAAAGAAGATTTTAAAGCACTTGACAGTGTTATCGAAAGATTTCCGTATTTTCAATCGGCTCGAGCATTACAACTAAAATATTTAAAAAACTCGCAAAGTTATCTTTACAACGATGCTCTAAAATTAACTGCCGCATACACAACCGACAGGAATATTTTATTTGAGTACATTACCTCAAACGATTTTTATCAGAATCAAATTTCCGAACAAATTCTTCAGCACCACAAAGAAGTTCTTCAAATAGAAGTTGAATCTGAAAATGTTTCGGAACAAGTAAGCCTTGAAATCGACAACCAACTTAAAAACGAACTCAAAAAAGCAGAGGCTATATTAAATCCCGAGCTTTTTGAACCCAAAAGAAAAACTTTAAACCCTGTAGTTGAAGAAAACAACGACCCTGAAACATCCATAGACATAAACAAGCCACTGGAGTTTTCAAAAGAAGACACCCATTCATTTAGCGAATGGCTAAAACTCACTTCTGCAAAGCCAATACAACGCACAAAAGAAGATTTGTCCGTAAAAAAGATAAAACCCGAAAGTAAATTTGACTTAATTGAGCAATTTATTCAGCAAAAAGAGAAGTTTACACTTCCCGAAAAAACTATAAAACAAACTCAAAACATAAATCTGGCAGCACCTTATACACAAGCTCCAACCTCTTTAATGACCGAGACTTTGGCAAAGGTTTACCTGCAACAAAAAAATTATTCAAAAGCCATACAGGCATATAAAATTTTAATTTTGAAAAATCCCGAAAAAAGTGGTTACTTTGCAGACCAAATTAGAGCGATAAAAAAATTGATAAACACAAAAGACTCATGACAACATACACCATCTTTATAGGACTCATTATTTTTGTAGCTTTTTTACTGGTAGTCGTTATTATGGTACAAAACCCAAAAGGTGGCGGTTTATCTTCTTCATTTGGTGGAGGCGGAACCCAACAGCTGGGAGGTGTACAAAAAACCACCGATTTTCTTGATAAAAGTACTTGGACATTGGCAACTGTACTGTTGGCTCTTATTTTGTTATCTAATATTCCCATTATGGGAAGTGGTGGCGTTCAAGAATCTAAAGTAATAAACGGTGATAATGTAGAAAATGTTTTGAATAACAACAATACGCCACCGGCTACAGACAACACACAAGACGAAAATGAAACAAATTAGCGATAACTTAGCCTAACATAACATCTTAAACCGGCTTTTGAAATCTAAGCCGGTTTTTTTTATTTTATGGTTTTTAGCTTATTCCGAATACGAATTCTAATTAGTTCAATTTCAAGTTCTATCTTTGAGCTATTTTCATCCTGTAACGGCACTATATAAAATAGTTTTGGACTATTTTATATTAAGAATAGGTATTAAAAAGCAAATAGGTGATATGCACATAGGTAACTTCAGGATAGAAATAACAATGAGTTTTCTATTCACCTAATATACTAAAAGCTCCTTTTGTTAAAAATTTATCGGTCTGATTAAAATCTGAAGTATTTTTAATTTCTGTAAATCCGTTTGATCTATTTCCTATTTTAACTTCTACCTTTGTAAATATCATTTTCTCATTTTTTACTTGTGATTTTAACTTTAGCACATAGTACTTACCATCTATTTCTACTACGGCATCGGTAGGTAAAGCGGGAAGAAAAACCCTGTCTGTAATAATTTTGGCTTCTACAAACATTCCAACAAAAAAGTGTTGTTGCTCATTTTCTTTTAAATGACCATGAACTTTAACTGTACGATTTTTTGAAATAGATGACCCTATAAGATATACTTCGGCTTTGTACTCCTCATTAGAAGTTTCAGGAATGGTAAAAATAATATCCTGCTCCTTTTTTAATTTTAAAATATCCTTTTCAAAAACAGCCAACTCAATGTGCAAGTGGTCATTATTAGTTATTTCTAAAATTGGTTTAGTGGGAGAAACAAACTCACCTATGGCAATATGTACTTGTGAAATACTTCCGGAAATTGGGGCATATATAGCTGCCACAGAAGTAAAATTTCTATTCGCTACATTCTTTAATGATATGTTTAATAACTGAAGCTGTTTACGCAATCCGGATTGCTTTGCCAATGCAGATTTATAGTCACTCTTAGCTTTTAGAAATTTCTTCTCTGAACTAATATTTTCTTTATAGAGTGTTTTTTGGCGTTCAAATTCAGTTTGCAAATAAGTAAGTTGCTCTTTTATTTCAAGATATTCTTGTTGTAAGGTAATAAATTCGGGATTTTCTAATGATACTAACAACTGTCCTTTCTTTACTTTATCACCAACCAATAAAGGAGCAGATTTTATATACCCGCCTAATGGTGCGCTAACAATAGCTTTATTTTCGGGTGGGACATCTATCATTCCGTTAGATTGAACTACTTGTAAAAAAGGAACTTCTTTTATAGCTTGCAATTGCATCGAATTTGCTTCAAACTGTTTTCTTAACAAAACTATTTCATCATTGTTCTTATTTTGTTGTGTAGTTTGCCGGATTACTTCTTCTTTTTTTGTTTTGTTACAAGAAGATACGCCTAAGATAAGTGTTATTACTAAAATATATTTAAAAGTTTTCATAGTGTATTTTTTAAAGAGTTAAATAGTTAAGTTGAATCACAGTTTGATTATACCGGTTTAAACTTGTTAAATATTCTATCCGAATTTCAAAAGCATTTTCGAGACTTTGTATGTATCTAAAGAAGTCTATTTCTCCATTTTTAAAACTACCCTGGGCTGTTTTTATTAATTCTGAAGCAAGTTTTTCTCCTTCCTCTTCATAATACGTTAGTACTTTTTGGTGAGTTGCCAGTTTGTATAAAAGTTGTTGTTTATAACTTTTTAGCCTATACTGATAATCTTTAGATAAATAGATGGTTTGGTCTACACTTATTTTTGATGCTTTAATACGAGCCGCATTACCGGTAAAAAGCAACGGAATTTTTAATCCTATTTGAAATCCATAAAGAGATGAAGACAAGCCGGCATTAGTTCCTTGAAAGTATTCTATACTTATATCGGGCAGGAGTTTATTTTTTTCTAATGCTTTGTTTGCTTTTTGAAGCTCTATACTTGTATTGTACCAGTTTAATTCTGCTATTGTATCAATATCAACAAGACGAAGTGATAGTTTTTTTACAGGAATAGTTTTAATCGAAAAAACATCCGGTGCTTGTACTTTTTTAAAAAGCAATTCTCGAGCAGCAATTACCTCTTGTAATGCCTCATCTAATTTTAATGAAATTTTTTTTTGTTTCGATCTTGCTGTTATTTTTTCTAAATAGTTGGTCTCTCCGAGTTCAAAACGTCGGTTTGCAGAATTTGAAAAATTATGGTATAAACTATCTAACTTTAGGTATAGTTTTTCTTTTTCAACTGCATATAAATATTGATAATAGAGAGTTGTAATATCACGTTCTAATTGTTTTCGTTTTATATTTACATTTATGGAAGCTAATTTATAATTGTATTTTTTTACTTTTTTTAAGGAAGAATAAAATGTAGGGAATTGAAAATTTTGCTGTATCCCGAAAACTTTTAGTGGTATATCATTAACAGCAACATTATTTTGGTCGTAACTATAATACAATTCCGTTTTTTCAAAATCTAAATATGATGATTTAAGTGAAACTTGTTTTTCTTTATCTAAAATTGATGCGTTTAAGTAAGCATTATTTTTAGTTGCGAGTTGTTTTATTTCATTTAACCCTAATTCTTCGTTCTGTGCCTGAACGCCTACGGCAAACAAAACTAAAAGCCCTAAAACATTTTTTTTATTTCTTAGTTTTAAGTTAATCTTATTGGGTTTTGAAATAGATTCAAAAATAGCGTATAAAACCGGCAAAACCAGTAATGTTAATAGAGTTGAAGTAATTAGTCCTCCTATTACAACCGTTGCCAACGGTCTTTGCACTTCTGCTCCAGCTCCGTTAGAGATTGCCATTGGTAAAAAACCTAAAGCTGCGGCAAGTGCTGTTAACAATACGGCTCTTAATCTACTCTTAGCACCAAAAATAATAAGTGTGTCATTAGAAGTCATTTTTTTTTGTTTAAGTTCTTTAAACTCTTCTATAAGAACTATGCCGTTTAATACTGCGATTCCGAAAAGCGCAATAAATCCAACTCCGGCAGATATACTAAAAGGTAATCCTCTTAACCATAATAATAATATACCGCCTACTGCTGCAAAAGGTATGGCTGAATAAATAATTAATGCTTCTTTTACAGATTTAAAAGCAAAATATAACATAATAAAAATAAGAATTAGAGCAATGGGAACCGCTACGGCTAAACGCATTTTTGCCGACTGTAAATTTTCAAACTGTCCCCCGTATGTAATGTAGTATCCTACTGGTAGCTTTATTTTATTATCTATGGCGTTTTTTAAATCATCTACTACAGACTGTAAATCTCTGTTTCTTACATTTACACCAACGACAACACGGCGACGTGTATTGTCTCTTGATATCTTTGCAGCTCCTTTTGAATATGTAATGGTTGAAACCTCACTAAGTGGAATTTTTTCTCCGGAGGGTACGTCTATATATAGGTTTTGCAAATCGGTTATGTCTTGCCTTTTAACCTTATCAAGCCGTAGTACCAAATCAAACTTTTTTTCTCCTTCAAAAATATTTCCTGCCGTATAACCGGAAAAACCCATAGAAATCATGTTATTTAAATCACTTATATTTAAACCGTAACGAGCTATTTTTTTTCGATTAAACGTTACGTTCATTTGTGGTAAACCTGCGGTTTTTTCAACGGTTATGTCTGCTGCACCTTTTACTTTTTGAATTGCTTTTTTAATCTCTAAAGCTTTTTTGTTTAATACATCTAAATCCTCTCCATAAATTTTTATTGCAATATCAGACCGTACTCCCGAAATTAATTCATTAAAACGCATTTCAATAGGTTGAGTAAACTCTACTTCCATATTGGGTATAATAGCAAGTGCTTCTTTAAATTTAGTTGCCAATGCATCTTTTGTTACCGCTGTAGTCCATTGATTTTTTGGTTTAAGAGTAATAATTACATCGCTCTCTTCCATAGACATAGGATCTGTAGGTACTTCGGCAGCACCTATACGACTAACTATTTGTTTTACTTCAGGAAATTGTTTTAAAATATTCTCAATTTTAGTAGTAATTGCTACTGTTTTTTTTAATGAGGTTCCTGTTTTTAAAACCGGTTGAATTACAAAATCTCCCTCATCTAAAGTAGGCACAAACTCTGCACCCATTGTAGAAAACAAATAGAACGAAGCAACTAAAATAACTACCGAAAAAGATAGCACCGTTTTTTTACTCCGCAACGCCCATCGAATAACCGGATCGTACATGTTTGCTAAAAAATTCATTAAGCGTACCGATATATTTTTATGCGATAGTGTTATGGGTTTTATTACAATCGAAGCCATAGCCGGAACATAGGTTAGCCCAAAAATCATTGCACCAATAAGTGCAAAACTAAAAGTCATCGCCATAGGTTTAAACATTTTACCTTCTACCCCGCCAAGTGTAAGAATAGGAATAAACACAATAAGGATAATTATTTGACCAAAAATGGCAGATGACATCATTTTTGAAGCCGAATTAAACGTTATATCATCTCTTATGTTTTGGGATTCTATCTTGGTTAGTCCTTTAATATCTGTAACTTTTGATGTTATTTGATACGCCACAAACTCAACAATAATAACAGCTCCGTCAATGATAATTCCAAAATCAATGGCTCCTAAACTCATTAGGTTTGCATCTACACCAAAAAGATACATCATAGAGAGTGTAAACATTAAAGCTAACGGAATAACAGATGCTACAACCAATCCCGAACGCCAGTCGCCTAAAAGAAGTACAACAATAAAAATTACAATTAAACTACCTAAGATTAAATTTTCATAAACAGTAAATGTAGTTTTTGCAATGAGTTCGCTCCTGTCTAAAAAGCCATTGATGTATACCCCTTCGGGAAGTGTTTTTTCAATAACCTTAACTCGTTCTTTTACGGCTTCAATCACTTGTTTTGAGTTGCCATCTTTTAACATCATTACTTGTCCTAAAACTTTTTCACCTTCACCATTTGCAGTAATTGCTCCAAATCTCATAGCAGAGCCGTACCCAACATTAGCAATGTCTTTAATTAAAATTGGCAAGCCATCTCGTGTTTTCACAACAATATTTTCAATATCTTCTAATGAAGTTATTAGCCCTTCGCCTCGTATAAAATACGATTGATTTACTTTTTCTATATATCCTCCACCGGCAACACTATTATTTTTTTCAAGTGCTGTAAATACATCAACTATACTAATATCCATTGCATTTAACTTGTTAGTATTAATAGCAACTTCATATTGTTTTAAAAATCCTCCCCAAGTATTAACTTCTACAACTCCTTTAATTCCGGATAGTTGTCGTTTTACAATCCAATCTTGAATGGTTCTTAATTCGGTGGCAGAATAGGTGCCTTTATAGTCTTCTTTTACATCTAAAATATATTGGTAAATTTCACCCAATCCGGTTGTTATGGGTCCCATCTCCGGTGAACCGAAGCCTTCTGGGATTTTTTCACGTACTGTAGTTAATTTTTCAGCTATTAATTGACGAGGTAAATAGGTTCCCATTTTTTCATTAAATACTATTGTTACAACAGATAAACCAAATTTAGAAACCGATCTAATTTCTTCGACCCCAGGTATATTAGCCATTTCCAACTCAACAGGATAGGTAATAAATTGCTCTATATCTTGAGTAGAAAGATTACGTGATGTAGTAATAACCTGAACTTGATTATTAGTAACGTCCGGGACAGCACCAATGGGTATTTGGGTTAATGAATATAACCCAAATCCTAAAACAAAAAGTGTGAAAAGTAAAACAATAAACTTGTTTTTAATACTAAAACGAATGATATATGAAAGCATAATAATATAAATATTTACAGTTATAGCACTTATAAAAAGCACCTTAAAAAATAATACGGTAAATTATTTATACTAATTTGGGAGGTTGAAATATTCCTGTATTAAAACCGGATGTATTAAAGCCTAGATAATAAAAATTAGGTTTGGCAGTTTCTTTAAATAGAAAATTTTTAGAAAAACTTATTTTCGAAGAAAATAAATTATCTACAAAAACAACCAATATAGAAT
>JALWKK010000030.1 GCA_027081505.1 Flavobacteriaceae bacterium | reverse complement strand
TGCGATTGCCCCACCAGAGTTGTGTTTGCATAAAATGCAATGGGTGTCCCGGCAGGCAACACTCCGGTTGCATTTATATTATAAACGGTATAATCTACTGTTACATCTCTATTTCCACATTCGGTAACGAAGTTTACATTATCAAACACAATGGTGGCATCGGGAAGTTCGGTGTTTAATACGGTAACAATGTTATTTACCATTACCAAATCTTGCCCGGATGTTAATTCAATAATTGCACTTGTATCTCCCGGGGAAATATTATTTTCGATATTGTAAAAATCAATATCCATATTAAACAACTGATCGGAATTGGTAAAACTATTGGTTCCGTTAAAGGCGTTATCGGCTGGATTTAATGGCGGATTACTAATAATATTTCCATTGATTCTAAGGGTTTCGTTTACTGCCAAAAAAGCATCGCCTTCCCAAGCAAGAAAACCAATTTTAGCACCATTATTATCGAGGACTAATAAATTGTTGAGTTCGATAGTTAAGTTAGTACTATTAGCAGAAACAGCTTCTAATCCATCAAAAATAGTTACTTGATTTAAAGGCAACGAGGGGTCTTCATACACTACAATGATAGACCAACCTCCAAAATTAGTTGCGTTATCACAAAAATCTATTATAACACTTGTTAAGTCCAAATCGGAAAGTAAATACACGCCATTTCCTGTAGAAGACACCAAACTTGAAACATCTGCAAAGGCAGCAAAATACGTATGTGTTGCATCTAAGGTGTAACTAAAGGTACGTTCGGCAGAAATGGGTGTACCGTTAAGTGTTACATTAAAATCTCCTGTTCCGGAGCCTGCCCAATACAAATAAGCGGCAACAGCGGTTTGTCCAGCTTGTAGTGTAAGAGTAGCACTGTTTTGTGTTAAGATGGTACAAGCTCCTCCGGTGCCATTTTCTTCGGTATTTAACGTATTTCCAAAAGCCAGATAATCGTACCTTCCGTTAAATTGTTGATATAATTCTATTTCTTGTGAAAAAACGGATGTTGTATGTAGTAGTAAGAAAAAACAGATAACCTGACAAAAATAAAATGGTTTCATAGTTAGTTTATTGCGCAATAAATATAGTTAAAAAAAATCAAAAATATCTCACAGGTATTCATTCTTGCAAGGTATAAACAAAACAACCCGAAAATATAACTTAACCTGAGATATTTATAGATAATACGGTTTTACACAATTACCCAATAAAAGACAAAAATTGGGTGTTATTCGCAATTAACAGAAAACCGCAAAGGGTTTTGGTTATTAGTAACTAAACAAAAATGATCTAAAAGCAATCATTTTCTACACACCGGAAGAATTTCACCTTTTGCCAAACGGTATTTTTCAATTTCTTGATTTGGCATAGTTGCCGTGTAATCTACCTCTTCAACTTTAAAACCAATGGTTCTAAGTTTGTTAAAATAATCTCTTCCATAAACCCGAACATGGTCGTATTGCCCGAATATTTTGGCACGTTCTTTGGGATTTGTAATACTATCATCTTCAAAGGTGTGTTCTCGTTGTAAATCTTGTGGAATTTGAAATATTCCTATTCCATTTGGTTTTAACACACGATATAATTCTTGCATTGCTTTGGTATCATCCGGAATGTGTTCTAACACATGGTTACAAAAAATAAAATCGTAGGTGTTATCTTTAAACGGAAGGTTACAAATATCGGCTTTTACATCTGCAAGGGGCGAATGTAAATCGGTTGTGGTATAATCAAGGTGTTTTAGTTTTTTAAACCGTTTGTAAAAAGCCTGTTCGGGGGCAAAATGGAGCACCTTATATTTTTTTGAAGCATCAAAAAAAGAGGTTTCGTTTTTTAAATACAACCAAAATAACCGATGTCGCTCTAATGAGAGTGTTCCCGGTGCCAAAACATTTTCACGAATGGTTTCGTAACCGTAGGGAAGAAATTTACGATACGACTTTTGGTCAATGGGGTCTGTATATTTTTTCCCGCTTAGAAAGAACGCTATAAAAGATCTTGCCCAATAGCTTAATTTAATAAGAACGGGTCTGGGTATTTTTTTTAAAATTAATTTTATGAGTTTATTCAAAATGTAAATTAAAACCTAAAGTCATCTTCTTCGTTGCTTTGTATTCCCAAAGCTTCATAAATATAATCAAAGGTAGAAAGCAGTTTAGGCTTTCCGTTTACGATAGCCACATTATGCTCAAAATGAGCACTGGGTTTTCCGTCACGAGTAAGGATTGTCCATCCGTCTTTGAGTTGTTTAATATTTTTAGTTCCCATATTAATCATGGGTTCAATGGCAACGGTCATTCCTTCTACAAATTTTTTACCTCTTCCTCTACGCCCGTAATTAGGCATTTCGGGATCTTCGTGCATGGTTTTGCCAATGCCGTGTCCAACCAACTCACGCACAACACCGTAACCTTCTTTTTCGCAATATTGCTGAATGGCATACCCTACATCACCTACTCTGTTGCCCGTTTTAAATTCTCTAATGCCTACATAGAGCGATTCTTTGGTGATGCGTAGTAGTTTTTCTACATCGGGAGTTACTTCTCCTACGGGAAACGTATAGGCATGGTCGCCGTAAAATTCGTGTTTAACAGCTCCGCAATCTATAGAAATAATATCGCCTTCTTGTAAAGGTGTATCGTTAGGGATACCGTGTACTACTTGTGCATTGGGACTTACACATAAGGTGTTAGGGAAATCATACAAACCCAGAAAACCGGGAACCGCATCGTGGTCTCTTATGAACTCTTCAGCGAGTTTATCAAGATACAAGGTGGTTACTCCGGGTTTGACTTCTTTTGCCAACATACCGAGTGTTTTTGAAACCACCAACGCAGCTTCTCGCATTTTTTCTATTTCTTCTTTTGTTTTGGGTATAATCATTTTTAAAGTTTAAAATCCGAACCAATTGCGTTTATTTTTTGGTGCTTGCAATTTGTCTTCTCCTATTAATTGCTGATATATCTCTCCCCAACCTACCAAACCACCAATATTTCTATCGTCAATAAAAATATCTGCGTTAATTTTTCGACTATATTTTTCGTCAAATTCTTCTTCCGGAAAACTTTTGTTAACCGCGTAAAATTCAATTCCGTTTTTTTTACAAAAAGCTACGGCTTCATCTAAGGTTTTTCCGCTTCGGTAGGTCCAAAGAATTAATCGATGTCCTTTTTCTTGTAGCTTTTTTAGGGTTTCAAAGGCAAACATTTTGGGCTTGCCAATTTGAGGATAGGCATCTTCTACAATGGTGCCGTCAAAATCTACCGCTATGGTTAAGGTTTGCGAAATCATTTACTGTTTTAAAAATTATTCGGCATAGGTGTGTTTGTATTCTTGTCCGGAAATGATAGCCAGCATATCTTTTTCAAGCGAAGCAACGGGAGATTCAACAATTCGGTTGATTTCTTTTCCAGCTTTATAAAAAATAATGGTTGGTACGTATTGAATATCCTTTCCTTTTTCCAGTCCGTTTGGGGTAATTTTATCTCTATTAACGGCAATTATTTCCAAGTTATCTTCATCAAAATCTGCTGCTTCCAAAACTTTATGAAGTGCCGGTACTTCGCGTTGGCTATCGCTACACCAAGTTCCCATAAATACTTTAATCCGGGCGTTTTTAAGCAAAGGTTTTAAATTACTTATCGTTAGGGTGTCTAGGGTGTGATTGTTAAAGTTTTCTACAAACCAATTGTTGTAAGGTGGCATTTCCAAATTTTTACAACTTATTTTTCCTATCAATAGTTCTTCTTCGGCTTCTTTTTCGGAAGGTGTTACTACGGTTGTTTCGTTTTCTGGAACGTTTTTATCAATTTTATCTTTCTTGTTACAATTACAAGAAATAAGCGTTGTTACTACAAACAAAAAAGCTATTTTTTTCATTTTATTGGCTTTTGATTAGTGATTCTTTATCCATTTCTTCCGGTTTGTCTAATTCCATTATTTGAAGAATGGTTGGTGCAATATTACTTAAAATTCCGTCTTTAATTGGAGGCGCATCATCGGCTATTAAAATAACCGGAACAGGGTTGGTAGTATGAGCCGTATTGGGGCTTCCGTCCGGATTAATCATGGTTTCGCAATTTCCGTGATCGGCAAGAAGAATGGTTGTGTATCCGTTTTGCAATGCCGTTTCTACTACATCTTTCACACAAGTATCTACTGTTTCGCAGGCTTTAACAGCTGCTTCAAAAACACCGGTATGCCCAACCATATCTCCATTGGCAAAATTTAAACATATAAAATCTGCCTTTTGCGAATGTATTTCGGGGATAATCTTATCCCGAATATCGCAGGCGCTCATTTCGGGTTTTAAATCGTAGGTAGCCACTTTAGGTGAAGGACATAAAATTCGGTTTTCGCCTTTAAAAGGAGTTTCTCTTCCGCCTGAAAAGAAAAATGTAACGTGGGGATATTTTTCGGTTTCGGCAATTCTGATTTGGGTTTTATTGTTTTTTTCCAACACTTCTCCAAGGGTGTTTTTTATATCTTCTTTGTCGTAAACAATATGAAGTCCTTTAAAATGATGGTCATAATTGGTAAGTGTTACAAAATACAAAGGGATGGTTTTCATGCCATACGCTTCGTTACTTTTTTGAGTAAGCACTTGGGTTAATTGTCTTCCTCTATCGGTTCTAAAATTAAAGAAAACAACCACATCGTCTTCCTTAATTGCTGCCACAGGATGATTATTTTCGGTAACAACCATGGGTTCTAAAAACTCGTCTGTGATTCCGTTTTTATAACATTCTTTAATTGTTTCAACCGGATTTGTAGTGGGTTGTCCTTTCCCGAAAACCAACAAATCGTATGCTTTTTTAATTCGTTCCCAGCGATTATCTCTGTCCATTGCGTAATATCTTCCTATTACCGATGCTAATTTTCCGGTTGTTTTAGAAAGAAATTGTTGTAACTCATCTATAAACCCCGCACCCGATTTTGGGTCAACATCACGCCCGTCGGTAAATGCATGAATATAAACTTTTTCCAATTCTTTTGTTTTTGCCGCTTTAACCAATCCTTTTAAATGATTAATGTGCGAGTGCACACCGCCATTAGAAACCAAGCCTATAAAATGTAAATTAACACCATTTTGTTTGGCATATTCAAAAGCTTCTTTTAAGACCGGCTCTTCTATTAGAGTATTTTCTTCGACGGCATTATTAATTTTTACAAAATCTTGGTACACAATACGTCCTGCACCTAAATTCATATGCCCGACTTCACTATTTCCCATTTGTCCTTTGGGAAGTCCTACGTTTAAACCGTCTGTGCGGAGTTGTGCATTGGGATATTTTGTATATAACGAATCGATAAAAGGCGTATTGGCTTGCGCAATAGCCGAAACTTTCGGGTTTTGTGTAATCCCCCAACCGTCTAATATTAAGAGTAAAACTTTTTTGTCCATAATAGCAAAATGGATAGCAAAGATAATGCTTTACTATGAAATAGTTTTACAAATAACAGGTTAGATAAATTACAGTTCAAAAAAAGTTGTATTTTGACTCAAAATTTAGATTTTAATGAAATGAACTTAAATACAAGTTGAAAAGTAAAGAGACTTAAAATTGAAACGGATTCAAATTATTCGGGTGGTTTTATTCCGCGTAACATTTCACGTTTTCCGGGTGGTCCGGGAAGTTTTTCTACTCTGAAACCAACTGCTTGCATCGCTCTTTGTACGCTTCCTTTTGCCGAATAAGTTACCAAAATTCCATTTGGTTTTAATGCTTTGTACATTTTGATAAAAATGGTTTCTGTCCACAGTTCGGGCTGGACTCGTGCGCCAAAGGCATCAAAATAAATTAATTGAAAGTCATTTCTTGCTGTAATGTCTTCAAACTTTTGTTGCCTTTTAAGAATGGTAAATGTATCATTTAGTTTGATTTCTTTTTCCCAAGAAGCGGCGTGTAATGATTTAAAAACCGAATTGGGCATCTTCAGCATTTCGGGATAATTGAGTTGGTTTATTTCATCATCTGCCACAGGAAAAGCTTCTACTGTCGTATAATGAACCGGTATGCGGTTGCTTTTTGCTTCTTTTAGGGTGATTAATGCATTGAGTCCGGTTCCAAAACCCACTTCAAGTATGTGAAGTTGTTTAAAGTTGTGTAGTGACAAACAATAAAAAAAGCCCATCTGTAAAAATACGTGATAGGCTTCTTGTATGGCTCCGTGAACGGAATGGTATTGTTCGTTCCATTGCGGAATAAAGATGGTTTTAGAACCGTCTTTTGTTGTGATGATTTCTCTTTTCAAAATTAATGAATCAACAACTTTTTGATTTTAGGTATGGGACCGGTACATTCGGTTTGATGACAATCTATACAAGAATTGATTGTTTTATTGTACTGTTTTACCATAGCTAATGAATCTTTTTGAAGAAAGATTTTTTGTTGACTTTTAATAAATGCTTCTGCACCAACTTTAAAACGTTGATTTTTCTCTTTATTGTTTGTAAGTGTTGCTGTATATATTTTTAAAAACTCTTTTGAAAATTTCGGTAACGTATCACCGGAAAGTATTTTCTCTTTTAATCCTTGGTTATACGCATACATAAAGTTCATGTGCTTGGTCATTTCAGAAGGTTCGTACATAACAAACTCCTCTTGGGTTTGCGTATCGATTGGATTCTTTTTTTCTTTTGAAGCATCACAAGCAACCAGACTTATCACTAAAAATAGAATTAAAAAACGCATGATTTATTTTTTAACCAACACTCC
>JALWKK010000029.1 GCA_027081505.1 Flavobacteriaceae bacterium | reverse complement strand
ATCGAATAAGTCGTTAATCGAATAAATCCTCAATCCCCAATCATCAATTAGTAGGCAGTGGGCAGTGGGCAGTTTTCAGTAGGCAGTTTTCAGTAGGCAGTTTGCAGTTTGTAGTTTGCAGTTCCTTGTTTCTGGTTTCTGGTTTATAGTTTCTGGTTTCTGGTTCCTGGTTTCTGGTTCCTGGTTTCTGGTTCCTACCAGAGGAAGGCAAGTTTTGTTAAAGGAAAATCATCAATCGAATAAGTCGTTAATCGAATAAATCCTCAATCCCCAATCATCAATTAGTAGGCAGTGGGCAGTGGGCAGTTTTCAGTAGGCAGTTTTCAGTAGGCAGTTTGTAGTTTGTAGTTTGCAGTTCCTTGTTTCTGGTTCCTAGTTTATGATTAAAGAAAAATCATCAATCTACCTGTCGGTAGACAGGCTCACCAACTCATCAACTCACAAACTCACAAACTCATCAATCTACCTATCGGCAGACAGGCTCACAAACTCACAAACTCATCAACTCACAAACTCACAAACTCACCAACTCACAAACCCACCAACTCACACCTCAATCAAACAAATCCAAAATCATTTTGTAGTTTTGCATTTTCAATAAAACACCTATGTCTATTCAAAAAAAAGTAGCCTTTTACACCTTGGGTTGCAAGTTAAATTTTAGTGAGACATCCACCATTGCACGTGATTTTTCTCAAGAAGGATTTTTACGTGTAGATTTTTCCGAAAAAGCAGACCTTTATGTTATCAATACGTGTAGTGTTACCGAAAATGCCGACAAACGATTTAAAACCATCGTTAAACAAGCATTAAAAACAAATCCGGAAGCCTTTGTCGTGGCAATAGGTTGTTATGCACAGTTAAAACCCGAACAATTGGCAGATGTAAACGGGGTAGATTTGGTTTTGGGTGCCACCGAAAAGTTTAAAATTACCGAGTACATTCATTCATTGGAAAAAAAAGACAGAGGGCAAGTACATTCGTGTGCTATTGAAGAAGCCGATTTTTATGTAGGTTCTTACTCATTTGGCGACCGAACTCGAGCCTTTTTAAAGGTTCAAGACGGTTGCGACTATAAATGCACCTATTGTACCATCCCACTGGCTCGTGGAATTTCGCGTAGTGATACGCTGGAAAATATTTTGAAAAATGCTAAAAAAATTTCTGAAAAAGGAATAAAAGAAATTGTTCTTACCGGCGTAAACATAGGCGATTACGGAAAAGGAGAATTTGGAAACAAAAAACACGACCATACTTTTTTTGAATTGATTCAGAGCTTAGATGGTGTAAAAGGAGTTAAACGCATTCGTATTTCATCAATCGAACCCAACTTACTTAAAAATGAAGCGATTGAATTTGTAGCACAATCAAAACGTTTTGTACCGCATTTTCATATTCCGTTACAAAGCGGAAGCAATGATTTACTAAAAAAAATGAAACGGCGGTATTTGCGTGAATTGTACCAAGACCGTGTTCAAAAAATAAAGTACACGATGCCCGATGCCTGTATTGGTGTGGATGTAATTGTAGGATTTCCGGGCGAAACCGATGCGCATTTTATGGAAACCTACCATTTTTTAAACGAGTTGGACATCTCCTATTTGCATGTGTTTACCTACTCGGAAAGAGCGAATACTGAAGCTGCAATTATGGAAAATCCCGTACCCTTGCCGGTAAGAAACAAACGCAGTAAGATGCTTAGGGTGTTATCTGTAAAAAAACGAAGAGCTTTTTACGAAAGTCAATTAGGAACTACGCGTACCGTTTTGTTTGAAAACGAAAACAAAAAAGGCTATATGTACGGTTTTACCGAAAATTATGTAAAAGTAAAAACACCTTGGAAACCGGAATTAGCTAACACACTGCAAACCGTAACACTAACCAAAATAGATAAAGACGGGAACGTAAGGTTTGAGTTTGTTAACAAAGAAGTTTTGTGTTAATCTAAAAAAATGAGTTCTCCTGTATAGTATTGTGTAACGTCAACCAATGGAGGTCTGTTTACTGATATAATATCTCCTGTACCTCTTATCTCTCCGTTTATGGCTTCAACCGGAAAGACTTTCATATAAGTAGCACTGCGTTGCAAAACCGTTAGTTTATTTATAACTAAGTTTTCTCCTTCCAATCTTGGAGCTTCATCGGTAAAAGATATAAAGGCACGGTCTGCGGTTCCGATTAATGTAAAAATACTCAATCCGTTTGCCGAAATTGATAACCGCTCGCAAGCCAATTGCAGATTAAAATCGCCACTTTTATTTGCATTATCAACGCCTGCTTCGGTGTTGCTAATAAGGTCTAAATTTGCAAAAGACAGAAGTCCGTTTGACGCAATACTTCCAACCGAAGCATTGCGTATTAAGGTAAGGTTTGGTGTTTCAATATATACCGTTGTTACACCGTAATCTCTAAACCAATTACAACCCGAATTATCTTGTAAATAAAGCGTTTGATTTTTTACTTCCAAATGAATATCTAAAAATAAATTCTCACCTGTTTCAACCGTTACTTTTTGTTCCGGAGCTTGTTTGATTACAACCAAAATAGCATCTTCTACAATTAGTTTTGAAAAATCACCCACTTCTACTTCCCTGCTGATTTTTCTTCCGGTTGTTTGCAAACAATCCGGAGCATCTTCAGTATTGCAAGAAAACGACACTAAAACCAAGCCTATATAAATTAGTATATTCTTCATTAATTAAACGTATAACCTATTCCCCATTCAATAGCTTCGGCGTTTGCCAAATGCGTTTTTAAAGATACGATTCCTATTATTTTTTCAGAAAATTTATATTCTAGTCCTATTCGTTGGTACCATCTACTTTCGTATTGGTACGGGTAATACATATAAAACCCTAAATGAGTTAGTACCCCAAATTTATGAATGTGCAACGTATGTCCTACAAATACACCTACTCGTTTATAGTCTTCATTTCCTTTTATGCCTTTATTCGGAAAAGCGGCAGCGAGATATTGTATTTCTTTTTTTAAGAATTTTGATAAAAATAATTCCGTACCTAAAAGCACAGAACTTTTATAATTTACTCGCTTTGTAAGCGAAGATCGAAAAACCCAAAATGGTTGTTGCCCCAAGTTAAGATAGTCACTAGAATTTACACCGCCACTTACACTTAAATTATATTTTATTTTAGTTGAAAATTCGGGCAATTTATTGTCACTAACATAGTTTATTGCGGGTGAAAGGTTTACATATGTTAATCCTAAATTTAATGCAATAGTATTGATTCCGGTATTGGGAGCTTTTACCCCACCGTTTGAAAAATGAGTAAAGAGCAAACCTACATTAAAACCTAAATTTTTAAAAATCACTTCTCTTTGGTAGGCAATACTAACTTGTGTTGTAGCTAATAATTTGCTTCCAAAAGCAACATTTTTAATATTGGTGTCTATATTAAAAGGGTTTGTATTGTAAGCTATTCCTTGAGCAATAGTGGCTTTAATTTTTCGGTTTAAAAAATATAAATTTATATGCCCCAGCAATGCTACGTTATTGCCTAACACTTTATTTTGGTTATCTTGATATAAAAACGAAACACCCCAGTCGGGGTAGTTATAGGCTTCCTCCCAATAATGCGCTCCAAAGGCTTTTTTATTATATTTTAACAAGATACCTCGCGGATGTCCAACAATGAGGTGTTTAATATTCTTATCATGCGGAATAAAGTTTCCGTAAAAATAACCGGCTTGCAACTCATATCCGTAAGAGCCATTCTGTGAAATAACTTGCAACCAATTAATTAATATAAAGAAGAATAAAAGTCTTTTCATGCTATTTTTGGGTGTGTAAAGATACTATTTTAGTATTTTTATACTATTATTTTCTTTAAAATAGCACCAATGAAATTGTTTATTCTCTCCATTGCTTTTTATTTACCACTAACTTTTATCCAAGGACAAGATGCGGAAACTACCGGATTTCCAAAAAAATACTTAGGTGTTTATACGGGAGGACTCACCATTTATTCAAACAAGAGACAACAGAAAATCCCAATGGAATTGCACCTTACCACCACCGACAGCATTGGCATTTACAATTATACGCTTGTTTATGGCAAAAATGATAACAGGCAAGAACGCCCGTAAACCTTAAAAACTGTAAATAATAAAACCGGCGACTACACACTTGATGAAAATAACGGGATTGTTTTAGACTGTAAACTAGTTGAAAATAAAATGTATTTCCTTTTTGAAGTGATGGATAATTTACTCACCACTTTTATTACTTTTGAAAAAGACCGGTTATTTTTTGAAATCGTAGTTACTAAAACACTTCAACGAAAAGAATCCGGAGGTCAAAATGATTCGATACCAAAAGTATATTCGTATCCTATTTCGGTGGTGTAAAAAGCAATTTTAAATAAACAATAAACCTTTTCATTTTTAGGTTTAATTTGTACATTTGCCAAATAAATCTGGAGGAAAGATTTGACTGATTGCAACCTCCTAAAAAAATGCTAAAGGCAGTATTACTTCCCTTAGCAACTTGCAACAATTAACATTATAATTTATTTAAACTATGTCATATTTATTTACCTCGGAAAGCGTATCTGAAGGACATCCGGACAAGGTTGCAGACCAAATTAGCGATGCATTAATAGATCACTTTTTAGCCTTTGATCCCGACTCTAAAGTAGCTTGTGAAACCTTAGTTACTACCGGACAAGTTATCTTAGCCGGAGAAGTAAAGTCTAATACCTATCTAGATGTTCAACAAATTGCCAGAGATGTCATAAATAAAATAGGATATACCAAAGGTGCTTATATGTTTGACGGAAATTCGTGTGGTGTGTTTTCTTCCATTCACGAACAATCTCCCGATATTAATCAAGGTGTAGAACGAGAAGATAAAGAAAATCAAGGTGCCGGAGACCAAGGAATGATGTTTGGCTATGCCACTGATGAAACCGAAAATTATATGCCATTAGCATTGGATTTAAGTCATCTTATTTTAAAAGAATTAGCAGAAATACGAAGAGAAAATAAAGAAATTACCTATTTGCGTCCCGATGCAAAAAGTCAAGTAACTATAGAATATAGCGATGATAATATCCCGCAACGCATCGATACCATTGTTATCTCTACTCAACATGACGATTTCGATGAAGAGGAAGCCATGCTGAAAAAGATTGAACACGATTTAAAAACCATTTTAATGCCCCGTGTTATTGATAAAGTAAGCCCGGAGATACAAAAATTATTTAATAATCGAATTAAATATTATATCAATCCCACCGGAAAATTTGTAATTGGAGGTCCACATGGCGATACCGGACTAACCGGAAGAAAAATAATTGTGGACACTTACGGAGGAAAAGGAGCGCACGGTGGAGGTGCCTTTAGCGGTAAAGACCCAAGTAAAGTAGATCGATCGGGAGCGTATGCTACACGTCATATTGCCAAAAACCTTGTAGCTGCCGGAGTATGCAAAGAAGTATTGGTACAAGTAAGTTACGCTATTGGTGTAGCCAAACCAACCAGTATTAATGTTAACACCTTCGGAACAGCAAAAGTAAATTTAACCGACAGCGAGATAGGAAAAAAAATTGAACAATTGTTTGATATGCGTCCGTACTTTATCGAACAACGTTTAAAATTGCGAAACCCAATCTATCAAGAAACCGCTTCGTATGGTCATATGGGTAGAACTCCCGAAAAGAAAACCGTAACCTTTACTTCTCCCGATGGTGTGACCGTTACCAAAGAAGTGGAAACGTTTACTTGGGAAAAATTAGATTATGTAGATAAAGTGAAAGAGGCTTTTGGGTTGTAGTTTTGTGAGTTGGTGGTTTTTGGTTTATAGTTTCTGGTTTATAGTTTCTGGTTTCTGGTTTATAGTTTCTGGTTTCTGGTTTATAGTTTCTGGTTTATAGTTTCTGGTTTCTGGTTTATAGTTTCTGGTTTATAGTTTCTGGTTTCTGGTTTATAGTTTCTGGTTTCTGGTTTTTGGTTAAAGAAAAATCACCAATCTACCGGTCGGTAGACAGGCTCACCACTCACAACTCACAACTCACCACTCACAACTCACAACTCACAACTCACCACTCACCACTCACAACTCACAACTCACAACTCACCACTCACCACTCACAACTCACCACTCACAACTCACCAACTCACCACTCACAACTCACTACTCACCAATCATCAACTAAATCATCAATCGAAAAAATCATCAGCAAGCGAGTCAGTATGCCAACAGTTGGTAGTTTAGGGTTACTATTATTCTACTTTCAGCATATTCACTTTTCGACTATAATGATTAACAAACGCTACTGTTTAACCAAGTTTGCCGAAGCTATTTGTTTTTTTCCTTGAAAGAAATAAACACCCAAAATTTTATCATACGATTTTTGTACTACAATACGTGTTGGTGGTTTGCAATTGGATTTTCCTTTTTCAATAATTTCGTTGAAGAATATTTGCTTTGAATTTTCTTGGTCAAACTCCCACTTTCCGCTACAAGGAAAATCGGGATAACTTATTGTGATGTTATCTTTTGAATAATTAAGAACTACATGCCACGTTTTATGTCCTTGCAGATAGCCTTTTCCTTCCCATTTTCCTACAAGCCACTCTTTGTAAATACTATTGGTTTTTTCAACTCTGTTTCCGTTTTCCCAAGTACCTTCAAAACGTTTTCCCCTTGCATTAATATATACACCTTCTCCGTGTTTTTTTCCGTCTAAGTAAGTCCCGATAAACTTTGCTCCATCCTTGTAATAATAGGTCCCTTCGCCATTAAATTTTCCGTTTTTAAATTCTCCTTCATATCGTTCGCCATCGCTCCATTTGTAGGTTCCTTTTCCGTTTTTACAATTGCCGGTACATTGTGCAATGCTATTAAAACAAATGCTTAAAAATAGTGTAAATAAAAATACGTGTTTCATAAAAATAGTAGGGTAAAAATTAGTTTTGTTTTGTTGTGTACTCAATAATAGATTTAATATTCTTCTTTACAAAAAACATTCGGTATAAACCTATTACAAACATAATGGGAGCTAATATAATAAATGCCCAACCGAGAAAAAGTACATCTTTAAAAAGATTTATTTTTAGAATGGATATTCCTGTGCCTAAAAAAAATACGCTGGATCTAAAAAAGGCTAAAAAAGTACGTTCGTTTGCTAGTCTCGTACGAACAATTGCCAGATTGTCGCTTAATTTTAAATTGGGATTATTCATAAATCAAACCGCTTATGTGGTATACAAATATACAAATTTAAGCGATTTGAAAACGAGCTAGATAATATTATAATTTTTAGCTTTTTGTACAGCTTCAATTTTACTGTGTACTTGCAATTTTTTGTAAATATTTTCGATATGTTTACGAACGGTACCGGGTGACAAAAACAGATTATCGGCTATCACGGTATAACTTAATCCTTGACTAAGTTGCTCCGGTATTTCTACTTTTCTTTTTGACAGCGAAATATCTTCTTTGTCTTTCTTATTGGTAACATTTATAGGATTTATAAGAAGCTTTAATGTTTTTAACGCAATTGAAGGATTTATAGCGGCTCATCCGTTTAATGTTTCGGTTAAGCCGTTGTACAATTCTTCCGGATTAATTTCTTTTAACAAATAGCCATCTGCTCCTGCTTTTATTGCATTAAAAAATATTTTCATCATTATCAAAAGCCGTGAGCATAATGATTTTTAGTTGTGGATATTTTTGTTTTACCATTTGTGTAGTTTCAATACCGTTAAGTACCGGCATTTCAATATCTATTAAAATAACATCTAAATTATGGTTGTCTTCCAATTTTGCAAGCAACTCGCTTCCGTTTAGTGCTGTATGTTTAACTCGTACGTCATCAAAATTTAATTGCCGAAATAAAAAAACTGTTATCATCAACGATAGCAATACGAATCATAGTAAAGTGCGTTGGTTACATATTTAAAACAAAGCGAATACTATAAGGTAGTTGACGTATTCAACACTAAATCGATTGAAAATTAATATGAGGAACCTTTCGTTTTAGTTCGCTCATCTTTTCCCGTAGCTTTTCTGAAAACTTTTTATACTCGATACTCTCTTCATTAAAAGGTTTATGTGCCAATCCTTTTTGAATATTTTCTATTTCTTTCTGAAATTTATTAGCTTTAGAAGAAATCCAAGCTTCTGAAAATCGTTCCCATATTATAGAAACCGCCAAATTTGAAGGATGAAGCATATCTTCTTTATAAAAACGATAATCGCGTAACTCATCCATCATAATTTCATAGGAAGGGAAGTAAAATGATTGAATATTGAGAGTGGAAGATTTTTTTATGGATTGATGTAAAGCTGTTATTAAATGGGCTTTACTTCTGGTATTTTCAATAAAACCATCTTTGATGTGCCGAACCGGAGAAACTGTATTAATGAAAATTACTTCCGGGTTTATCTCTTTTATCAATCGAAATGAATTTAATATTGAAGCTTCAATTTCGGAAACCGAAAGTAATTCTTTTATAAACTCTTGTTGCGGAATTTTATGGCAATTGGCAACCCGTTTATTAGTCTTAATATGCTTGTAAACCCACGCTGTTCCATAAGTAATGATAGTGTGGGTCGAAGTTTTTAAAAATGCTCGGGTTTTTTCTAATAAATCATTTAATCTTTGTAAAAACTCTTCTTTATCGGGATGACTTACTATTGAATGTACTTCAAAACAATGCCATTGTTCGTTTTTAAAAAAAATGTCTTCCTCTGTAAATAACCTTTGGTTTACAACTCTGTTTAACATTTGCTCAATGGCTACCGGGCTAAATAAAATCCCGAACGGATTTTGAAAATTAATAAATTGATAGTAGGATAATTTGGCTCCTATATTCTCTACAAAACAACTCCCCAGCAAAAGAATTCTTGAAGAATAATCAATCTGATTCTCTTGAGGAAATACCGGTATTTGTGTTTGTAATTTCAATTTTTTTTAACTTAATCTGGCTTAAGTATGGTTTGTGGTTCCTACGGTAGGCAAGTCTGGTTTGTGGTTAAAAAAATTCTAATTTCAAACCTACAAGGTTGCCCTCGCTTCTTCCTTTCTAATAACTTGCAGGATACTACTTAATTCACTTTCCATTTTTTTCTATATACTCTTTTCCATTTTTTAAGGCTTCTTTAATTCCGTCGGGGTTTTTACCTCCGGCAGTTGCATAAAACGGTTGTCCGCCTCCACCACCTTGAATGTATTTACCCAACTCACGTACAATCTGTCCGGCATTTAGGTTTTTAGTTTCAACTAAATTTTTTGAGATGTAACAAGACAAGATTGCTTTACCGTTTACATTAGATCCCAGAAGTAGAAATAAATTTTCTACCTCGCCACCCAGTTCAAACGACAAATCTTTTAATCCTCCTGCATCCAAATCTACTTCTTTTGCTAAAAACTTGATACCGCTAACTTCCTGAATTTCATTTTTTAAGTGAGATTTTAAGTGTTTGGCTTTGCCTTTAAGAAATTGTTGAATTTGTTTTTTTAATATACTATTTTCTTCTTGCAGAGCTGTAATACCTTGAAGCGGATCTTGCGAATTTGAAACACATTTTTTAATTTCTTTATACCTTTTTGCCGTTTCAATAAAATACTCTTTTGCGGCATCACCGGTTATGGCTTCTATTCTTCTAATACCGGAAGCTACGGCACTTTCGGAAGTAATAATAAAATGCCAGATATCTTTTGTATTTGCAACATGTGTTCCACCGCAAAGTTCTACGGAATTTCCAAATTTTATAGCTCGTACTGCATCGCCATATTTTTCGCCAAAAAATGCTAATGCTCCTTCTTTAATAGCTTGGTTATAGGGTATGTTTCTTTTTTCTTCTAACTCAATACCTTCTCTAATTCTTGCGTTTACAAAATCTTCAACCTGTTTTAGTTCATCTGAAGTTAGCTTGGCAAAATGCGAAAAATCAAACCGTAAATACCCACTATGTACCATAGAGCCTTTTTGTTCTACGTGTGTTCCCAAAATATTTCGTAACGCTTGATGAAGCAAATGTGTAGCACTGTGGTTTGCTGCGGTGCGCCTGCGTTGTTTTTCATCTACAACCGCCTTAAAAGTATCTTTAGGGTTTCTTGGTAGGTTTTTTGCTAAATGAATAATTAAATTATTTTCCTTTTTTGTGTCAATAATATAAACCACCTCCCCGTTTGGAGCTTCGAGATATCCTTTATCACCTACTTGACCTCCTCCTTCGGGATAAAATGGCGTAAGGTTAAAAACCAGTTGATACAAATCGCCGTCTTTTTTATTGGTTACCTTTCTATAACGGGTAATTTTAACTTGTGCCTGAAGATAGTCGTAACCTATAAATTCTTCTATATCGTCCTCTTGTAAAATCACCCAATCACCTGTTTCAACTTTAGTGGCTGTGCGAGAGCGCTCTTTTTGCTTTTGAAGTTCTTCATCAAACTCTCTTTTATTAAACGAAAATCCTTTTTCTTGAAGAATAAGTGCTGTTAAATCTTTAGGAAACCCAAATGTATCATATAGTTCAAATGCTTTTTTACCCGAAATTTCTTTTCCTTCTGCATTTTTTACAATGTTATCCAATAGCAATAACCCTTGATCCAAGGTTCGTAAAAAAGAAGCCTCTTCTTCCTTAATAACGTTGGTAATAAGATTTTTTTCTTTTTTTAACTCCGGAAAAGCTGCTCCCATTTGTTTCACCAAAGTAGGCACCAATTTATAAATAAAAGGTTGTTTGGTGTTTAAAAAAGTAAATCCGTATCGAATCGCTCTCCTCAAAATACGGCGAATCACATAACCTGCACCCGAGTTTGCCGGTAGTTGCCCGTCTGCTATTGAAAAAGCAACTGCTCGTAGATGGTCTGCGATAACACGAATGGCAATATCAACTTTTTCATCGTTGCCATATTTTGATTTTGTTACCGCTTCAATTTCCCTAATAATGGGTGTAAAAATATCGGTGTCGTAGTTGCTTTGTTTGTTTTGAAGTACCATACAAAGGCGTTCAAAACCCATTCCGGTATCTACGTGTCGGGCAGGAAGTTTTTCAAGGCTTCCGTCTGCTTTTCGGTTAAACTGCATAAATACCAGGTTCCATATTTCGACCACTTGAGGATGATCTTGATTAACCAAATCTCTTCCCGATATTTTTTCGCGTTGTTCTTTTGGACGAATATCAACATGTATTTCACTGCACGGTCCGCAGGGACCTTGTTCGCCCATCTCCCAAAAGTTGTCTTTTTTATTTCCGTTAATTATTCGGTCTTCGGGAACGTATTGCTTCCACAAATCAAAGGCTTCGGTATCGCGTTTTAGTCCTTCGGAAGCATCTCCTTCAAAAATGGTTACGTATAATATTTCTTTATCAACTCCATAAACCTTAGTTAACAACTCCCAAGCCCAAGAGATTGCTTCTTTTTTAAAATAATCTCCAAAACTCCAATTTCCCAGCATTTCAAACATGGTGTGGTGGTAGGTATCCATACCCACTTCTTCCAAGTCATTGTGTTTTCCGCTTACGCGAAGGCATTTTTGAGTATCGGCAACTCTGGGATTTACAACAGGTTTATTACCCAAAAAATATCCTTTAAACTGGTTCATCCCCGCGTTAGTAAACATTAATGTAGGATCCTCTTTAATTACCATCGGGGCAGATGGAACTATTTTATGTTTTTTTGATTCAAAAAATTCTAAAAAACGGGAACGTATTTCTTTGGATTTCATTTGTTAAATTTTATATAAAAGTCACGCAGTCTATGGTTACACAAACAATTTATTATATTTGTAGTTCGTTACAATTACCAAACAGCAAAAATAGGTATTTTTGAGATATGTCTAAAGTAAAATATTATTACGACAGCGAAACATTATCCTACAGGAAGATTGAACCTAAAAGAGGGCGTAAGTTAGGGTTTTTATTACTCAGTTTTTTGGGTATGTTTCTAAGTGGTTTTCTACTCTTATTGGTTTATCTAAACCTTCCGTACATAGAAACTCCTAAGGAAAAAGAACTTAAAAGAGAACTTTCTAATATGGAGCTTCAGTTTGAGCTACTCAACAAAAAAATGGATCACGCTCAAGTTGTTTTAGACGAAATTGCCCAACGCGACAACAATTTGTATCGGGTGTATTTTGAAGCCAATCCCATACCTGAAGAACAGCGTAAAGCGGGATTTGGCGGAGTAAACAGGTACAAAGACCTTGAAGGTTTTGACAACTCCAAACTTATTATCTCAACCAGTAAAAAATTAGATATTTTAACAAAGCAAATTGTAATTCAATCAAAATCTTTAGAAGAAATTGCCCAACTAGCAGCCGATAAAGAAAAATTATTGGCTTCTATTCCGGCAATTCAACCTGTTAGAAATGAAGACCTAACACGTGTTGCTTCCGGTTTCGGGTACAGAAAAGACCCGTTTACTAAAGCAAGAAAATTTCATTGGGGTATGGATTTTACCGCTCCCCGAGGAACACCTGTTTTTGCTTCCGGAGACGGCATAGTGGTAAGAGCAGACAATTCGGCAACAGGCTACGGAAATCACATACGCATAGATCACGGTTTTGGGTACATAAGCCTTTATGCTCATTTATACAAATATAATGTAAAAAAGGGACAAAAAGTAAAAAGAGGAGACTTGATAGGCTTTGTAGGAAGTACGGGAAGGAGCGAAGCTCCTCATTTACATTACGAAATTTTTAAAGACAAAGAACGTATTAACCCAATTAATTTTTATTACGGAAACTTAACCGCCGAAGAGTTTACAGAACTGCTTAAAGTAGCGCAACTCGAAAATCAATCACTAGACTAATGTACGTAGCACTACCCGAAAAACGATATTACGGAATAGGAGAAGTCGCCAAAGCTTTTGGCGTAAATCCCTCTCTTATTAGATTTTGGGAAAAAGAGTTTGATATAATTAAACCGAAAAAAAATGCGAAAGGAAATCGAAAATTTACTCCCGAAGACATAAAAAACCTTCAACTTATCTTTCACTTGGTTAAAGAAAGAGGGTTTACACTCGAAGGAGCAAAAATTCATCTAAGAGAAAATAGACATAAAACAACAACTAATTTTGAAATAATTCGTAAATTAGAACACGTAAAAAAAGAATTACTAAAAATTAAAAACCATTTATAATCTTACTTTAATAACCAACACTAATCATGAAAAAATCGCTTTTTGTTATCATCGCCGTTGTTGCCTTACTTGCTATTGTAGGGTTTATGATAGGACCAAAATTTTACAACACCGCTATCAAACTACAAGAAACCGCTACATCGCAATGGGCTAATGTGGAGAGTGCCTACCAACGTAGAGCAGATCTTATACCTAATATTGTAAACACGGCAAAAGGATATGCCGAGTTTGAACAAGAAACCTTGACCAAAATTATCGAAGCACGTAGCAAAGCAACATCAATAAACATTGACCCAAGCAATATAACCCCCGAACAACTTAAACAGTTTCAAGCAGCACAGAGCGGATTAACCTCTGCACTTTCTCGTCTGTTAGCTGTTTTTGAAAGATACCCGGAACTTAAAGCAAATGAAAACTTTAAAGAATTAATTAATGAACTGGAACGTACCGAAAACCGAATAAACGTAGAGCGAAATCGATTTAACGAAACCGTAAAACCTTACAATATGCACTTAAAAACGTTTCCTAACAACATCATAAATATGTTTATAGGAAAGTTTAAACCTATGGACTATTTTGAAGCAGAAAAAGGCAGTGATAAAGCACCAAAAGTAGAGTTTGATTTCGGTAAGAAAAACTAATGTCTAAAGTTGAAGATTTTTTAACACCAACCCAAGAAGCCGAAATAGTCGAGGCTATAAGACGTGCCGAAAAAAACACTTCGGGCGAAATTCGGGTACATCTGGAGGCGCATTTTAATACACCCCGACATCCCGCCGATGATGTATTTGACAGAGCCGTAAAAGTTTTCGATTTTTTACACATGAACAATACCAAAAACGGTAACGGTGTGCTTATTTATGTTGCCGTAGAAGACAAACAACTTGTAATTATGGGAGACGCCGGCATTAATAGTGTTGTTCCCGATGACTTTTGGGAATCAACAAAAGATAAAATCACATCACACTTTAAAAAAGGAGAAATAAAACAAGGACTCGTTTCCGGAATTATCGAAGCCGGAAACCAACTTAAAAAATATTTCCCGCATTTAAAAGATGATACAAACGAACTGCCCAACACAATAAGTACCGATAAATAAAAAAATAAGTAAGCAAATCTATCAACTAATTTTATTACTTTAGCAAGCCTATAAAAAACACCTATGCTAAAATACCTTTCCGATACGGGTTCTTATTTTATAATGATTAGAAAAGTATTTTCTAATCCCACAAAAAGAGTAGTGCTTAAAGAGCTAATTTTTAAAGAAATAGACGACCTTGTAATAAGCTCGTTAGGTATTGTTACATTTATTTCATTTTTTGTAGGTGGTGTTGTAGCTATTCAAACGGCACTAAATATGGATAATCCGCTTCTGCCCGATTATTTGGTTGGTTTTGCTACGAGACAATCTATTATTTTAGAATTTTCTCCAACATTTATTTCAATTATTATGGCGGGAAAAGTAGGCTCGTTTATCACATCAAGTATTGGCTCTATGCGTGTAACCGAACAAATAGATGCTCTTGAAGTTATGGGTGTAAACTCATTAAACTATTTGGTGTTTCCTAAAATAATAGCGTTATTATTGTACCCGTTTGTAATTATGATCTCAATGTTTTTAGGAATTTTCGGAGGATGGGTAGCTAGTGTTTATGGCGGTTTTAGCACCTCAGATGCTTTTATAAGCGGACTACAGTTAGATTTTGTTCCCTTTCATATTACCTATGCTTTTATTAAAACATTTGTTTTTGCATTTATTCTGGCAACAGTACCTTCCTGGCAAGGATATTACATGAAAGGAGGCGCGCTAGAGGTAGGAAAAGCCAGCACCAAATCTTTTGTTTGGACGAGCGTTCTCATTATCCTCACCAACTATATAATTACCCAAATGCTACTAAGCTAATGATTGAAGCCATTAACATATACAAACGCTTTGGAGAAGAAGAAATTTTAAAAGGAATTTCTGCCAAGTTTGAAAGAGGAAAAACCAATCTTATTATAGGTCAAAGCGGGAGTGGAAAAACCGTTTTTTTAAAATGTTTAATAGGTTTGTTTGCTCCTAATAAAGGTGAAATATGTTTTGACGGAAAATCTATTTTAAAAATGGATGATGAAGAAAAAAGAGACCTGCGAGAACACATAGGAATGCTCTTTCAAGGTGGTGCTTTATTCGATTCTATGAATATTGAAGAAAACGTTATGTTTCCGTTACGCTTGTTTACCAACCAGAAAAGAGATGAGATGCTTCATAGAGTAAACCAAGTATTAAAACGAGTTAATTTAGAAAATGTGAATACTAAATTCCCTTCCGAAATTTCGGGAGGAATGCAAAAAAGAGTCTCTATTGCTCGTGCTATTGTAAACAACCCTCGTTATTTATTTTGTGACGAACCCAACTCCGGATTAGACCCCAAGACAGCAATATTAATAGATAACCTTATTCAAGAAATAACAAAAGAATATAACATCACCACTATAGTGGTTACCCATGATATGAATTCGGTTATGGAAATTGGCGAAAGCATCGTTTTTCTTAAAAATGGTAAACTTGTTTGGAAAGGATCTAACAAAGAAATATTTAAAACCAATAACACAGATGTAACCAATTTTGTTTACTCCTCCAATCTCTTTAAAAAAATACGCGCAATACAACTCAAAGAAGGTTAATAAACAACAAAATGGTCTTTATTTATGATATTTTTTCTACCTTTAATTTCTAAAAAAAACTATGAAAACTAAAATTATTCTATTACTGACATTACTTATTTCTTCAATAAGCTTTTCTCAAGTTTATTTTATTAATCATAGCAGCGATATAGCAAACTATCCTGTATATTCCTCTGCCGGATTAGACATAAACGGAGATTATTTAGACGATTATGTAAGAATAACCGAAAACGGAATTGGCATGGATTATCAACAACCCGATGGAACATTTAATTCGGTATTTATTAATATGACAATTCAAAACCCTCCTACTTGGAGTATTGCTGCAGGAGATTTAGACGAAAACGGATATACCGATTTTGTTTTAGGAAACGGCGCAAGAGTATCATTCCTATTTGCTAGCAATGATGGAACTTCGTATACAGAGCAAACCCATCCTGAGTATATTTTTTCGCAACGCTCCAATATGGTAGACATCGATAACGATGGCGATTTAGATGCTTTTGTTTGCCATGATGTAGATGAAAGTCATCCTTACCGAAACGACGGTAATCAAAATATGGTACTCGACCAAACCCTAATTCAAACATTAGATTTAGCCGGAAATTACGCTTCGCTATGGGTAGATTACGACAACGACGGTGATACAGATATGTACCTAACAAAATGTCGTCAAGGCTCAACGCCCGGAGATCCGGAAAGAACCAATGCTATGTATAGAAATAATGGGGACGGAACTTGGACCGAAGTAGCAGCCGATATTAATATGGCAGATAACGCACAATCTTGGTCAACTGTTTTTGCCGATTTTGATAACGATGGAGATTTTGATGCTTTTACAGTAAACCACGACGAACAAAACCGGTTTTACGAAAACGATGGAACCGGATTTTACACAGACATCATCGCCACAACCGGAATAAACCCAAATGACCTTGGTGCTTGGGAAGTACAAGGTGCTGATTTTGACAACGATGGATTTGTCGATATTTTTTCAGAAATGTCCAGCGAAATTTACCTTAATAACGGAGACATGACCTTTACAGGTTATAACCTTCCTTTTGATGAAGGAGCAATTGCAGATTATAATAACGACGGATTTTTAGATGTTGCCCACAACGGGAACCTATGGATTAATCAAGGTAATAGTAACAATTGGGTAAAAATGGTACTTCAAGGTGTACAAAGTAACGCAGACGGAATAGGAGCTCGAATTATTATTTATGGCGATTGGGGCACACAAATGCGCGAAATACGTTCGGGAGAAGGGTTTAGCCATATGAACACACTTACTGCACATTTTGGAATCGGACAAAGCACGACAATCGATAAAATTAGAATCGAATGGCCAAGCGGAATTATTGACGAATACAACAACCCAGATATAAACACACAACATATATACACAGAAGGCGATTCGCAACTGGCGACATCCGAATTTGATAAATTAGGGCTATCCATCTACCCTATTCCAGCAACCGATGTCCTTAACTTTTCAATACCAAATTTAGAAAACACGAAGGTTCAAGTTATTGATGTGAATGGTAAAACGGTTATTTCATCTCAAATATCTAATCAAAACACTTTAGATGTAAGCAATTTACAGACCGGAACTTATTTTGTTACTATGAATATCGAAGAAAAAAAAGTAAGTAAGAAATTTGTTAAACAATAATTCTATTAACCCCTTTTATTCAAAAAAGCTATTTTTATACAGCCTTTTTGAAATAAATAGCACTTGTTTGAAGAACAAAATAAACATTTTACTTTACGTTTAAACTAAAAATAGTATCTTTGCGCCTTGATTACGGTATATCGTATATCAATACATAAAAATCATTAAAATAATATTGGCATGTATTTAACACCAGAAGTAAAAAAAGAAATTTTTAAAAAACACGGTAAATCAGAAACAGACACAGGTTCAGCCGAAGGACAAATCGCTTTATTCACATATAGAATTCAGCATTTAACACAACACCTCAAAAAAAACCATAAAGATTTCAATACAGAAAGATCATTGGTTAAATTAGTAGGAAAAAGACGCGCATTATTAGATTATCTTATGAAAAAAGATATTATGAGATATCGTGCAATTATTAAAGAATTAGGATTACGTAAGTAATTTTTATTGGGAGCTTTAATCAGCTCCCATACTTTTTTTTTGAAATAATTTATTTTCAAAAAATAGAAAAGCTACCCCTTTAGGTTTTTCATTGGTCAACCACTACTCACAACACAACAACTTACTTGCAGAGAGCAAGTAACGACCATTGTTTAACAACTCGGTTATAAAAAAGTACCGAGAAAAACAAAAAAATTATGATTCCAAAAACAACAAAAGAAACCATCGATCTTGGTGATGGAAGAGAAATTATTCTCGAAACCGGAAAACTTGCAAAACAAGCACACGGATCTGTAGTCGTAAGAATGGGAGATGCCATGCTATTAGCAACAGTAGTTTCCAACTATGAGTCAAGCCCCGTTGACTTTTTACCCTTAACAATAGATTATCGCGAAAAATTTGCTGCGGCAGGTCGCTATCCCGGAGGATTCTTTAAAAGAGAAGCAAGACCCAGCAACGATGAAATTTTAGTCATGCGATTAGTAGATCGTGTTTTAAGACCTCTTTTCCCCAGCGATTATCACGCCGAAACACAAGTAATGATACAACTTATGTCACACGATGATAATGTTATACCCGATGCATTAGCAGGCTTAGCAGCATCGGCAGCTATTCAATTAAGTGACATCCCTTTTGAGTATCCAATCTCCGAAGTACGAGTTGCCAGAATAAACGGCGAGTTTATTATAAACCCCAGCAGAGAACAAATGAAACAAGCAGATATGGACATTATGGTAGGCGCTTCAATTGACAGTGTAGCTATGGTAGAAGGAGAAATGGATGAATGCAGTGAAGAAGAAATGGTCGAAGCTATAAAGTTTGCACATGAAGCCATAAAAAAGCAATGTGAAGCGCAAATTCGTTTGGCTGAAGCCGTTGGAAAAAAAGCAACTCGTGAGTACGAACAAGAAAGAGAAGACGAAGCAATAGAAAAGAAAATATTTGAAGCCGCTTATAACAAATGTTATGAAGTTGCTAAAACGGGAACAGGAAAACACGAACGAAGCGAAGCTTTTTCAAAAATAAAAGAAGAAGTTCAAGAGCTTTTTACAGAAGAAGAATTGGAAGAAAATGGAGACTTAATCTCTAAATATTTCAAAAAAACCTATAAAGAAGCTGTAAGAAAACTTGTATTGACAGAAGGACTAAGACTCGATGGTAGAAAAACTACAGAAATTCGCCCAATCTGGTGCGAAGTAAATTATTTACCCTCAACACACGGCTCTGCTATTTTTACCAGAGGTGAAACCCAAGCACTGGCAACTGTAACCTTAGGAACATCAAGAGAAGCCAATATAATAGACTCGCCTACTCTTCAAAGTGAAGAAACATTTTATTTACATTATAATTTCCCTCCTTTTTCAACAGGTGAAGCCAGACCACTTAGAGGAACTTCACGAAGAGAAATAGGTCACGGCAACTTAGCACAAAGAGCATTAAAAGGAATGATACCCGAAGATTGCCCATACACTGTTAGGGTAGTTAGTGAAGTATTAGAATCTAACGGATCTTCATCTATGGCTACTGTATGTAGCGGTACAATGGCACTTATGGACGCTGGAATTCAACTTAAAAAACCGGTTAGCGGTATTGCTATGGGATTAATTTCCGATGGTGAAAATTATGCGGTACTAAGCGATATTCTCGGTGATGAAGACCACTTAGGAGACATGGACTTTAAAGTAACCGGAACCGCAGACGGAATTACCGCCTGCCAAATGGATATTAAAATTAAAGGGCTTAGCTATGAAATATTAGTAAAAGCACTAAAACAAGCCAGAGAAGGAAGACTTCATATTCTTGATAAATTAGTAGAAACTATTTCCGAACCAAGAGAATCGGTGAAAGCGCACGCACCAAAAATAGTAACAACTACCATTCCTCAAGATTATATAGGTGCATTAATCGGACCCGGCGGAAAAGTAATCCAAGAATTACAAAAAGAAACAGATACCACTATTGTAATCAACGAAGTTGATGAACAAGGAGTAGTTGAAATTCTTGGAACCAACCAAGACGGAATAGATAAAGTATTAAAGAAAATAAAATCACTCTTGTTTAAACCTGAAGCAGGAAGTGTGTATGAAGTAAAAGTAATTAAAATTCTTGACTTTGGTGCTGTTGTTGAATTCGTTGAAGCACCGGGAAATGAAGTATTGCTTCACGTTTCGGAACTGGATTGGAAACGCACCGAAAATGTTACCGATATAGTAAACATAGGAGATATAATAGATATTAAATACTTCGGTACAGACCCAAGAACAAAAAAAGAAAAAGTTTCAAGAAAAGTACTGCTTCCCAAACCTGAAGGCTATGTTTCAAAGCCAAGAAGAAATCACAACAATAGAGATAATCGAGGTAGAGACAATAGAAACAGAGGTAGAAAATAAGTTATACCTATTCTTAATATAAAATAATCCAAAACTATTTTATATTTTAGAATGGTTAATGCCGTTACAGAATGAAAATAGTTCAATGAGAGAACTTGAAATTGAACTATATTGAATTCGTATTCGGTATTATCTAACAATTTTATACTAAAAAACTTTCCGCTCCGGAAGGTTTTTTTTGCCTGCTACCAAATGCTTCCGAATAGGTACTATCAAAATTTATTTTTTCTTTCCTACACAAAAAATTGATCCGAAAAATTCACGGAATTTTCAAACGACTAAGTACTGCCAACAAACTTGTGTATTTTGAAAACACCCAAATTTGGGGCATTTCTAAGGCGGAGTTTTCCGCATCTCCCTCTTTTTCCATAGCAGATTCATATAATTCACTTCGTTGGTTATATGAATAATACGGGTTAACTTTTTACCATTTATTAACATTTTTTTAATATTTAGGGCTTTTTATATACTTTTAACCCAACAAAACAACTTTTAATCTATTTTTTTATGAAAAAACATCTATTTTTATTTATTTTATTGGCAGGAAACATTAGTGTTTTTGCACAAGAAAACACACTTTCTGCCACCTCGTTTACTACCGCTGCCTACATGAGAGAAATACCTCCGTTATCTTCAATGGACAATATTATTTCTGCTTCAGGATTTGAAGATGTTGCACCTCCCAAAAGAACGGGACAAAATACATTCGTCTCCGGAAAAGGACTTCCAATAGGCGAAGACCCGCTCGTTTCCATTCAACGAAGTAATGCCCAAACCAGACAAGGACGTGCTCCCATCACAAATTTTGACGCACACCTCGGAACCGTTTTAAACGATCCCACCGGAGCCATAGGTCCCAATCATTATGTGTATGCATTCAATTCAGGTTTTGGAATTTTAGACCGAAACGGAAACGTTTTAATGCCGGAAGCTTCATTAGGCACCTTATTTCCTAACGAAACACTTGGCGATCCCATTGTAGTTTACGATCGATTTGCAGACCGGTTTATTATAATGGAGTTTAGCAATACTCCCAACGGTTTTTTAATTGCCGTTTGTAAAGGACCCGACCCTGTAAATGACGGATGGTACACCTACCGTTTTAATACAGGAACCTTTCCCGATTACGAAAAACTTTCAATTTGGTCGGACGGTTATTACATAACTGCAAACAAAGACCAAGGTTCTCCCGGTACAAGCGAAGTAGTATTTGCTGTTGAACGAGACAAAATGCTCGTAGGAAATACCAATGCACAAATGATTGGATTTCCGCTTCCCGGAATACAAAATAGCGGGTTTTACAGTCCCGGAGGATTTAATGCTACCGGCACATCATTACCACCTGCCGGAGTTGGACATTCTATTGTTTACTTGCAAGACGACAGTTGGAGCGGAGTCTCACAAGACCACTTAAAAATTTGGACAACAACCGTAGATTGGAATACGCCTTCCAACTCTTCAATTACACTTTCGCAATCGTTAAATACCACTCCCTTTGATAGTGTTTTTAACGGAGGAAGCTTTCAAAACTTAGACGAACCCGGATCGGGACCCAATATTGATGCGCTTCAAGCCTCTATGATGTTTATGACCAATTACAGAAGATTTCCTACCCATAATTCGGTAGTGATGAATTTTGTAGTAGATGTTTCCGGAAATGATACGCGTGCCGGAATTCGTTGGTATGAACTCAGACAAAACGGGGACAACCAACCTTGGTCTATTTACCAAGAAGGTACCTACACGCAACCCAACGGACATAGTGCCTTCTGCGGAAGCATCAATATGGACAGTCAAGGAAATATAGGTTTGGGCTACACCATTGTAAGCAGTAGTGTTTACACTTCTTTGCGCTATACCGGAAGACTGGTTAATGATCCGCTTGGTACCATGACCGTTGCCGAGCAAGTTATTGTTAACGGTGACGCAAAAACCAACCGCTCTGACGGAAGATACGGAGATTATGCACAACTAACCATAGACCCGACAGACGACCTAACCTTTTGGCATATTGGCGAATATATGAAAGGCAGTGCCTCTACCGTAAGAAGAAGTCGCGTAGCATCTTTTAAAATATCCGGCTCATCCGGCGGTGGCGGTGGAGGAAATTGTTCTGCCGACGTTTCTTCATTCCCATATTCCGAAGGTTTTGAAAACACAATCGGACAATGGACACAAGACACAAACGATGACTTAAACTGGACGGTTGATGCCAACGGAACACCTTCAAGCGGCACAGGACCCGGAAGTGCTGTACAAGGATCGTATTATATTTATGTGGAAGCCTCTGTTAACGGTACCGGATATCCCAACAAACAAGCCATTCTTAATTCCCCTTGCTTCGATTTAAGTAGTGCTTCTTCTGCATCTTTTGACTTTCAGTACCATATGTACGGTGCAACCGACATGGGAAGTATAAAACTAGAAGCCTCAACCGATAATGGTAGTACTTGGACTACGCTTTGGACCAAAACCGGAAATCAAGGTAATACTTGGCTAAGTGCTTCAATAGATTTAAGTGCTTATGTGGGCGATTTGGTAAAACTTCGTTTTAACAGAGTAACCGGAAGTACGTGGCAAGCCGATATTGCTATCGATGATATTTCCCTTACAACAGGTGGCGGTGCAGATACGCAAGCTCCAACAGCACCAACAAATTTAACCGCTTCAGGAACTACCCAGACAACTACAAACCTTTCTTGGACTGCCTCTTCAGACAATGTAGGAGTAACAGGTTATGATGTTTATCAAAACGGTAGTTTGTTAGGTACAACGGCAAATACCAATTATCCGGTTTCGGGTTTAACCGCTTCCACTACCTATAGTTTTTATGTAGTTGCAAAAGATGCCGCCGGAAATACTTCGGCAAATAGTAATACGGTATCGGTTACTACTACCGGAAACACATCAGGATGTTCGGGAGGTATTAGCTCATTCCCTTATTCCGAAGGTTTTGAAAACACAATTGGTGCTTGGACACAATCTACAGCCGATGATTTAAACTGGACGGTTGATGCCAACGGAACTCCATCAAGTAACACAGGTCCATCTAGTGCCGTTCAAGGAACCTATTATATTTATGTAGAGGCTTCAGGTAGTGGAACAGGTTACCCAAATAAACAGGCTATCCTTAATTCACCTTGTTTTGATTTAACTGCTGAAACTGCTGCTACGTTTAGCTTTAAATACCATATGTACGGCTCAAGCGATATGGGAACAATTAATTTAGAAGCTTCTGCCGATAACGGAAACTCTTGGACAAGTCTTTGGAGTCAAACCGGAAATCAAGGAAATAGTTGGTTATCTGCAAGTGTAGACTTAGCTTCGTATGTAGGAAGTACCGTTCAGTTACGATTTAATCGTGTAACCGGAGGAACTTGGCAAGCAGATATTGCTATCGATGATGTTGCACTTACTACCGGTGGTGGAGGCGGTGGAGGAAACAACTGTGCTGCTGCTAATTTAACGCTATCTATCACCTTCGATAATTATCCGGAGGAAACAGGTTGGAATCTTAAAAATGCAGCCGGAACAATAGTTGCTTCAAATAGTTATTCAACTGCAATTCCGGACGGTTCAACCATTACCGAAACCATTAACGGATTGGCTTCCGGCGACTATACATTTACCATTACCGACTCGTATGGAGATGGTATTTGTTGTTCCTACGGAATTGGTTCTTATACCCTTTCCAGCTCGGTTGGAACGATTGTAACAGGTGGTGATTTTGGAACTGCAGAAACGACTTCTTTTTGTGTAGATGCTACCAAAGCAGCACCCATTGAAACATACAAACTTAACGACAGTAACAAACAGTTTAGATTGTATCCCAATCCTGCTAACAATTCAATTACAGTCGAAAAGGTTTCAGGACAAATTGAAAATTTAAAAATATTCTCTATGTATGGAAAATTAGTAATGGAACTTAATAATGTAGAAAGATCTACAACACTAGACATTTCCAATTTTGCTTCGGGAGCTTATTTTATAAGATTTACTTCGCAAGAAGGTATAGTAACCAAACGTTTTATTAAAAAGTAATTTTTAAAAACTGAAAAAAAGGTGTCTGAAAA
>JALWKK010000028.1 GCA_027081505.1 Flavobacteriaceae bacterium | reverse complement strand
AATATACTACTTCGTTAAAAGAGAGCAGAGCAAATGATGATTGGGATACGGTAAGAGAACAACTGAATTCTTTTTTAGAACAAATGGATAATGCCATTAAAGAAAACAAACAAACTAAAGTGATGCGCATGCAAATTGATATTAACTTTCCAATTGATAGATTATTACAATACATTACACAGTATAATAACTTTATCGATCAAGGTGCTAAGTATTACGAAAAATTTAAAATAATATTGGATAGTTATGAAAATCAACAACAGTGTAACAACAATCTTCCGGTAGCCTATAAAAAACTAAAATCAGATATTGACATTGCCATTGAAAAATTTAATACCGCATATAAACCGGTAGAGATAAACGGCTCAAAATTAAAACAATTACTTTACGGAGTAGATGAATATGAGTAGTTTTTTCAGTTTTCAGTTTTCAGTTTGCAGTTTGCAGTTGGCAGTTTGTAGTTTCTTGTTTCTTGTTTCTGGTTTGCAGTTTCTGGTTCCTAGTTTATGATTTAAAAAAAAATCCTCAATCCAAAATCCCCAATCCTCATCACCTCACCACCTCAATCAGCTAATTTCTTTTAAAAAAGCATCAATAATGGGTTGCGCTTTTTCCATTTCTTCTTTACGCAAAAAGAGTGTTTCTTGCATTGGTAAAGGTGTCGCAAATCCTGCTCGGGTAGCACTTTGCGCATCGTCTCGCTCAATAGGGCTAATACCAACTTCGTTTAATCTGGCAATTAATGCTTGTGCTAAAATTTCACTTCCGGTAAAAATTTTAACAATTGAGCCGTTGTTGTCCATAAATATTGCTTTTAATTATGTGTAGGTACTAAAGATACAAAAATTATACATTATAGAATTTACTATTCCAAATAACGTCATTAAAATTTTTTCCTTTCGAGCCGCCATATAAAATCACCATTGCGGTTATCCAAATAAACATAAAGACAAAAATAGTAATGCGCTCTCTAATTCCCACCGTTGGTGAAAATAAATGAATAGGAATGAGTAGTGACAATAATCCGCTGGTTAGTAACAGTGTAATTAGTAAATTTATACTGTTTTTAAAAGGCCAAACAAGCAAACGTCTATACCATTTTAGGTCATTTCCCCATTTGTGTATTAGGTAGAAATAATCATTTCCTATAGATGCAAAGAGTAGGGGATCGTCTAAGTTTTCTAATTTTAACAATTTTGAAGGAGCAACAATTTTGAACCCCGTAAGTTTTGAACGGTGTATTTTTTCCAGTTCGCGTATTTTTGAAATGGCTTCTTCAGGAAAATCTCCTTTAAAAAAATGTGCATCTAAGAAACGTAATCTGTAATTTATACAAAGTGTTTTAATATCTTCTATATGAAAAATTTTATCCGTTTGTAACAAGTCAAACTTAAAGGTAGTTGCTGCTATTGTAGTGTTTTTGGGGTTTTTAAGTGTGTTACGTATAATCTCACGCTGCTTATTAGTTTCCGAAAGAATTTTTTTTACTTCTTCTACTATGTTTTTGTTTTGCTTGTTGCGAATCTGCAATAATTGATTTTCCAGTTTCATTTTTTTTTTTTTTTTTTAAAATTTTAACGATAAATTATTGCGGTTGGTAGTTTGCAAAAATTAACGTAAAACAGCACCAAATTCTTTTTCAAATTGAAGCTGAAGTTTTTTCATAACTTTATCTATCTGCTTATCGGTTAATGTTTTTTTATTGTCCTGTAGGGTAAAACTCAGTGCATACGATTTTTTTCCTTTCGGAAGATTTTTACCTGTATATACATCAAATAACGAAATGTTTTTTAATAGGTTTTTTTCGGTTTTGGATGCCAAATTTGCCAAGTCTTTAAAAGAAACAGATTCGTCTAAAAGCAATGCAAAATCACGTTTTACACTAGGAAATTTAGCAATTGGAGTAACTTTCAAACTAGTTGTGGGAATGTTTTTTAATATGGCATCCCAATTAAAATCGGCATAGTGTATTTCGTCTTCAATATCAAAATGAGCTGTTATTTTTTTCGAAACAATTCCGATATCCACCAATTTATCATCGCTCAAAGAAAACGATATTCCTTCCGAAAAAATTGTATTTTCTGTAGGTTTTTCGGCAATATTTTTAATTCCTAATCTCGTGATAATTGCAGATACAATTCCTTTAAGGTAAAAAAAAGTGCTTTTTTTGGGTGCAATTGCCCAACTGTCGTTATTACTGCTTCCGGAAACAGCCAATGCCAAATGCTTACTTTCGTTATAGCTGCCTTCTACTCTGCAATAGGTTTTTCCAAATTCAAACAACTTTAAATTTTTTGCTTTTCTGTTGTGATTATATGCCATTGTTTCCAGTAAGGAAAACAGCATAGATTGCCGCATAACAGACAAATCAGTACTCAAAGGGTTTAAAATGGTTACATCTTTATTGGCAGAAAATTCGTTGCTTAGCGTTATGTAATTTGGAGAGGTAAGCGAATTGGTCATAGTCTCAAAAAAGCCTTGTGCTATAAGTTGAGAGGCAATTTTGTTTTGTATTTTATCGTCTTCTATTTTATCGGAATGTGAAATCGAGGCATTTAATTTTTTAGAAGATTTAATATTGTTATAGCCGTAAACACGTAGGATTTCTTCAATTACATCGGCTTCGCGAGTTACATCGTTTCTATAAGCGGGTATGGTCATGCCAATTCCGGTTTCGGTAGAATTGTTTATTTTTATCTCTAAAGAAGTAAGAATTTCTTTAATAATTTCTTTATCAATTTTTTCTCCAATAAGACGGTTTGCATTGGCATAACTAAGAAATACTTGGTGGTCTTCAATTTTCTTGGGGTACAAATCTTCAAGGTCACTGGTTACTTCTCCTCCTGCGATTTCTAAAATAAGTAAAACGGCTCTTTTTAATGCAAAATCGGTTGTATTCGGGTCTATTCCTCTTTCAAACCTAAATGAAGCATCTGTATTTAAACCATGACGTTTTGCGGTTTTTCGTATTATAATAGGGTTAAAATAGGCACTTTCTAAAAATATAGAAGTTGTGTTACGGGTTACACCACTTTCTTGACCTCCAAAAACACCGGCAATACAAAGTGGTTTTTCAGAATCGCAAATCATTAAATCTTCTCTGCTCAAGGTTCGTTCTACACCATCTAATGTGGTGAATTTGGTACCTTCGGGAAGGTTTTTAACTTCAATTGTATTATCTTTAATTTTGTCTAAATCAAATGCATGCAGCGGTTGTCCCAGTTCGTGTAATACATAATTGGTCGCATCTACGATATTGTTTATAGGTGCAACTCCTATGGCTTTTAATCTGTTCTGAAGCCAATTAGGAGAATCCTTTACTGTTAATCCGCTAATCGTAATACCACAGTATCTTGGAGCTTGAAAAGTATCTAAAACGTTTATGGTAACTTTTCGAGTTCGGTTGTCTATTTTAAATTTACTGGTAGAAGGTGTAATAAGCTCTAGTGAAATATCTTTTTGTAGCAAACCGGCTTTTAAGTCTCTGGCAACTCCCCAATGACTCATAGCGTCTGCTCGATTGGGTGTTAAGCCAATTTCAAAAACGGCATCATTCTCTATTGTAATTACTTGGTTTAAAGGCGTTCCGGGAGACAAGGAGTTGTCTAATATCATAATTCCGTCGTGATTGCTCCCTAAGCCTAGCTCGTCTTCTGCACAAATCATTCCTTGGCTTATTTCACCTCGTATTTTTCCTTTTTTTATTTTCCACGGTTTTCCGTCTGTGTCATACAACGTTGTTCCTACAAGTGCAACAGGAACTTTTTGTCCGGCATCAACGTTAGGAGCACCACAAACAATATGTAGGGGTTCTTTTGTTCCAACATCTACGCGAGTAACTTTTAGACGGTCTGCATTGGGATGTTGTTGGCAACTTATTACATGACCTACAACCAGACCTTCTAATCCTCCTTTTACAGAAGTAAATGTATCAATACCTTCTACTTCCAGTCCTAAATCGGTTAATAATTCACCTGTTTTTTCGGCGTGCCAATCTATATTTATAAACTGTTTTAACCAGTTGTATGAAATCTTCATTTAATTTTAATTTTGCATCAAAGGGCAAAGATAGTATTTATCCTTTTTCCGTGTAACTATTTTGAATGTCTTTTTTCACCCGAGAAATTCACGGAATTTTTTAACGAACAGGCTACCAAGTTATTTGTGTATTTTGAAAACACACAAGTTTGGGGTATTTCTTTTCGGAAAAGAACAGGGAGGTGTTTTTCGTATTTTTTCCTTTTTGTCCATAGAATATTCATATAGTTTATTTCGTTTTTTATGAATAATGCGGGTTTATTTGTTTATATGCTTCTGCAAGACTTAGATGTTTGTATTTTAAGGCAGCTTTATAATGAGTTTCGCAAAACCAATCTTCTCCGGCTTTGTGTCCTACAAATCCTTTTTCTTCAAATTTTTTATTAAATTCTTTATCTTTTTCTGAAAGTTTAAATCGTATAAGTCCTTGTTTTTCTGAAGGTTTAAAACGTTTATTGCAAATTGTACAAATAGGTGGCTTCATAAAATGATTGTTAAGATATATAATTCCAAATGTTTTTATATTTGGTTAATTGTAAAAATGTTTGTTTAACAGGAATATTTTCCGGTTTAGACAACTGCGGGTCGTTTTTTAACACCGAAAAAGCCAAACTACGTGCTAATTTTAAAATTTCATGGTCTTTAACAATATCTGCAATGCGTAAGTTTAAAACGCCGCTTTGTTTGGTTCCCATGATATCTCCGGGACCTCGAAGTTTTAAATCTACTTCGGCAATTTCAAACCCGTCGGATGTACGAACCATCGTTTCCAGTCTTATTTTAGCATCGCCGGATAGTTTGTGTCCGGTCATTAATATGCAATAACTCTGGTCTGCTCCTCGACCTACGCGACCACGAAGTTGATGCAACTGCGACAAACCAAACCGTTCGGCACTTTCAATTACCATCACGCTGGCATTGGGAATATCGACACCAACCTCAATCACCGTTGTGGCGACCATAATTTGGGTTTCTCCTTTTTTAAAACGATTCATCTCAAACTCCTTATCTGCGGGTTTCATTTTTCCATGAACGATGGATATTTGATAATTTGGAAGCGGAAATTCTCTCGATATACTCTCGTAGCCGTCCATTAAATCTTTGTAGTCTAAAGCCTCGCTTTCTTGTATAAGCGGATACACAATATAAACCTGTCTCCCCTTGGCGATTTCATCTTTTAAAAATCGAAAAACTTTAAGCCGGTTACTGTCAAATCTATGTACTGTTTTAACCGTTTTTCGCCCCGGCGGAAGTTCGTCTATTATACTAATATCTAAATCGCCGTAAATACTCATAGCAAGTGTTCGTGGAATGGGTGTTGCGGTCATCACCAAAATGTGGGGAGGGAAGGTATTTTTTTTCCAAAGTTTGGCTCTTTGAGCAACTCCAAAACGATGTTGCTCGTCGATAATTGCCAAGCCGAGATTTTTAAATTGAACCACATCTTCTAACAAGGCATGGGTTCCTATTAGTATTTGTAAAGAACCATTTTTAAGGTTTTTATGAATTTCTCTTCTACTTGAAGTTTTTGTTGAACCGGTAAGTAATGAAATACTGATATTTAGGTCATTACACAGTTCAAATAATCCGTTATAGTGCTGTACTGACAAAATTTCAGTCGGAGCCATTAAACAAGCCTGAAAACCGTTGTCAAGTGCTATTAACATTGATAATAGCGCAACGATGGTCTTCCCCGAACCTACATCGCCTTGTAACAACCGATTCATTTGTGCCTTGCTGCCTAAATCTTTTCTAATTTCCTTTATAACCCGCTTTTGAGCTTGGGTTAATTCAAAGGGTAAATGGTCTTTGTAAAAAGAGTTAAAATAGTTTCCTATTTTGCTAAAAGGATACCCTTTAATTTTCGATTTATGAACTAAATTTTTTCGAATAAGTTGCAACTGAATGTAAAATAATTCTTCTAATTTGAGACGGTATTGTGCTGCCGAAAGCAACTCTTGATTTTTCGGAAAATGAATGTTTAAAAGCGCTTCCGATTTTGAAAGTAATTTGTATTGTTGGAGTATGTAATTCGGAAGCGTTTCAGCAAACTTTGCCTGTACTTCCAAAAAGAGCGTTTCTACAAGTTTATGCAGTACTCGATTGCTAATTCCTTTAGAAGAAAGTTTTTCGGTGGATGGATAAATGGGTTGCATCGCAGACCGAAGTGTTTTTTTATGTGTTTCCAGTAATTCCATATCGGGATGCGGCATTGAAAAAATACCGTTAAACCAATTAATTTTCCCGAAAACTACATACGGAACATTAATTTTCAGGTTTTCTTGAATCCATTTATGCCCTCTAAACCAAACCAACTCTATTTTTCCTGTTTCGTCTTGAAATGTAGCTACTAATCGTTTTCCTCTTTTTTGCTGAACGGTTTTAAGATGCGTAATTTTTCCTATTAGTTGTACTTCGGCATTGGTTTTTTGAAGTTCGTGTATTTTGTAATACTTTGTTCGGTCTAAATACCTGTTAGGAAAAAGGTTAAGTAAATCTTGATACGTAAAAATATCCAATTCTTTTTTTAGCAAATCGGCACGATTAGGTCCTACACCTTTTAAATAATCGATTGGAGTTTGTAAAAAATTGGAATTCATATAGCGAAAGTACGTTTTTTAACCAAAAAACAAATTTGTAGCTTGTTCTTTTTGTTCTTAAAAACGCAAATGATTTTAATGAAAATTACAACTAAAATAAAAACTATCAACTAATTGAAGAGTTTTTTAACAAGAAAATTAAGAAAAAGATAAAATGCTTATATTTAACCATTAACCTTTAAAACGTAAAAAAAATGAATGCAACAAAAAAGTATTTTGCCGAGGCATTAGGAACCTTTTCTTTGGTATTGTTTGGTTGTGGTGCCGCAGCAATTGCCGGAGTTTCAGCTTCGGGTCCTTCAGGATTGGGATTATTAGGAATATCCTTTGCTTTTGGTCTAGCCGTAGCGGTAATGGTCTATACTATTGGTCCCGTATCGGGATGCCATATTAACCCTGCTATTTCTATATCGATGTTGGTTGCCGGTAAATTATCATTTAAAGACACTATTGGGTATGTCATTGCACAATTTGTTGGTGCTATTTTAGCTGCCGGAGTATTGTATATATTGGCTTCCGAAGCCTTTGGTTTTTCAATGCCCGAATGGGGGTTAGGCAGTAACGGATGGGGCGAAGGCTATTTGGGAAATTATTCGATGAAAGCTGCCTTTATAGCCGAATTTGTCTTTACCTTTTTGTTTCTAATGGTCATTTTCGGAACAACAGCAAAAAATGCTTCTCCGTTAATGGCAGGATTAGCCATTGGGTTATCACTTACGTTAATTCATATGGTTGTTATTCCAATTACCGGAACGTCAGTAAATCCTGCCCGTAGTTTAGGACCCGCGCTTTTTGCAGGAAGTAAAGCATTAAGTCAACTCTGGTTGTTTTTTGTTGCACCTATTGCCGGTGGAATTTTTGCAGCCCTTGTGCGGAAACTGTTTATTGAAGATTAACCCGCATTATTCATATAAAAACGAAGTGAATTATATGAATCTGCTATGGACAAAGGGAGGAATGCGGGAAACCCCGACTTAGAAATGCCTCAAATTTGGGTGTTTTAAAATGCACAAATTTGTTGGCAGTACTTAGTGTTTAAAAATTCCGTGAATTTTTCGGGTTAAATTACAATTTGTTTATAAAAAGTATGGTAAACCTCATTTGTAGCTATTGCAAATAAGGTTTATTTTTTACTTTTGCCTTTATGGATGTAAAACAAGAAATAGAACAACTCCGTAGCGAACTAAGAGAACATAATTACCGTTATTATGTACTAAGTGATCCAATTATTTCAGACTACGAGTTTGACCAAAAACTGAAGAAACTACAATTACTGGAAGAAAAGCATCCCGAATTTTACGACCCAAATTCACCCACACTTCGAGTAGGAGGCGATATAACCAAGAATTTTAACACCGTAGTGCATGATTTTAGAATGTATTCGTTGGATAATTCCTACTCCTTAGAAGATTTATTAGATTGGGAAAAACGAATTAAAAAATTAGTTGACGGTGATTTAAACTACACCTGCGAGTTAAAATACGATGGAGCTTCTATTAGTATTACCTATCAAGACGGAAAACTTCTTAGAGCAGTAACACGAGGTGATGGAATACAAGGAGACGATGTAACCGTTAACATTAAAACCATTCGTTCGGTTCCTTTGGTTTTAAAAGGAAACGATTTCCCTAACCGGTTTGATGCAAGGGGTGAAATTATTATTCCTATAAGCGATTTTATAAAGATGAATGAAGAGCGGGAGGACATAGGAGAAGAACCCTTTAAAAATCCACGAAACACAGCTTCCGGAAGTTTAAAATTACAAGATAGTGCAGAAGTGGCAAGGCGACCATTAGATTGTTTAATCTATGCCTTAGTTGCCGAAAAATTACCGGTTTCTACACAGTTTGAAACTCTGCAAAAAGCAAGAGAATGGGGTTTTAAAGTACCCGACGTTGCAAAACTAGCCGGCACTATGGAAGAAGTTATGGAGTTTATAAACTACTGGGATGTACACCGCCATAACTTACCTTACGAAACCGACGGCGTGGTAATTAAAGTAAACAACCTGCAACAACAAGAAGAGTTGGGTTATACCGCCAAAGCACCACGTTGGGCAATAGCCTACAAGTTTAAAGCGGAAAGGGTTGCTACTTTGTTGGAAAAAATCACCTACCAAGTTGGGCGTACCGGAGCCATAACTCCCGTAGCCAATCTAAAGCCGGTTGCATTGGCAGGCACTATTGTTAAACGCGCATCGCTACACAACGCCGATCAAATTAAAAAACTGGATGTACGCGAAGGCGATACGGTTTTTGTAGAAAAAGGAGGTGAAATTATTCCTAAAATTTTAGGTGTAGATTTAACTAAACGACCACCAAACTCCAAACCTACCCAATACATTACAAACTGTCCGGAATGTAACACACCGCTCATACGCAAAGAAGGAGAAGCACAACATTATTGCCCGAACACGTATGGTTGTCCGCCTCAGATTATAGGAAGAATACAACACTTTATTAGCCGGAAAGCAATGGATATAGACGGTCTGGGAGACGAAACCGTAGCCCAATTGGTTAATGAAAAACTAATAACCAACTATGCCGATTTATACAATCTTAAGAAAGAACAATTGCTTCCGTTGGAACGAATGGCAAAAAAGAGCGTTGAAAATTTACTTCAAGGAATAGAAAAATCTAAAAATATTCCGTTTGAACGGGTTCTTTTTGCTCTTGGAATACGACACGTAGGCGAAACCGTTGCCAAAAAATTGGCGCGTCATTATAAGAGTATCGATGCACTGCAAAATGCTTCGATAGAAGAATTGGTACAAGTCGATGAGATAGGCGAAATAATAGCAAAAAGCGTGGTAGATTTCTTTCAAAACCCCATTAATACTTCGCTAATTGAACGTCTTAAAAACGCAGGAGTTCAGTTAAAAATTTCGGAAGAAGAATTAAAGGGACAAACTACTATTTTACAAGGAAAAACCTTTGTGGTTTCCGGTGCTTTTCATAAAATATCCAGAAACGAATTAAAAAAGTTAATCGAAACCAACGGCGGAAAAGTAGCTTCTTCCATTTCAAAAAAAACAACTTATATCGTAGCCGGAGAGAATATGGGGCCCAGCAAAAAAGCAAAAGCCGAAACGCTGAACATCCCTATTATTTCGGAAGAAGAATTTTTGCAGATGATAACAAATACCATTTGATTAAAGCACTTATTAAATTGTATTTTTAAACCGAAACGAATGCGATGTTGAAGATAATAAAAGAAAAAACATTACAAAAAAGAACACTTAAAAATGTTACTAAACGAAATGTTTCCAACCGAAATTCGGTACTTAAAACTATAGGTTTGCTAATGGATGTAAAGTTTTATGAAAACTTTATAATGCCTAATGAATTTGCCGATTTCTTTAAGGTTTCGGCTAAAAACATTTCTACCCTTACCTATAAAGCAAAACCTTTAAAAAATACAGTTCAAGAAACCAATCAAATAACAAATAAAGATTTTGGTTGGAAAGGCGATTTGCATAACACACAAGCTCAAAATTTTTTAAATCAAGATTTTGATATGTTGGTAGGTGTATATTCCGGAAAAAACTCATATTTGGATTGGATGATTTCGCAAAGCAAAGCTAAATTTAAAGTAGGTTTTAAAAATGCCGATGAAAAATTATTTGATTTAATTATTCAAGTTTCCCCTTCTGAAAAAGAAATTTTTATAACCGAACTAAAAAAATATTTAATCGTATTAAATAAATTATGATGAAAGAATTAATAGGCACCGGTGTAGCCCTTATTACACCTTTTAATGAAGACTACTCGGTAGATGTAGAAGCTCTTAAACGAGTTGTGAACTATAACATTGAAAACGGGATAGATTATTTGGTGGTGCTGGGAACCACTGCCGAGAGTGCTACATTGAGCAAACAAGAAAAACAGTTGATTGTTAATACCATCGTATCTGAAAATGCCGGAAGACTTCCTTTGGTATTAGGAATAGGAGGAAACAATACAAATGCTGTCGTAGAAGCGATTGGCCAAACCGATTTATCGGCATTTACAGCTGTGCTTTCGGTGTCGCCGTATTATAATAAGCCTACTCAAGAAGGTATTTACCGGCACTTTTCCAGAATCGCCAGCGTTTCACCTAAACCTATTATTTTGTACAACGTACCGGGGCGTACCGGTTCTAATATTGCTATAGAAACCGTAGTTAGACTGGCAACTGATTTTAAAAATATAGTTGCAATAAAAGAAGCTGCCGGAGATATTGTTCAAGCAATGAAGCTTATAAATGAAACCCCCGATGATTTTCTAATTATTTCAGGTGATGATATGATTACTTTGCCAATGATTTTAGCCGGAGGAGCGGGTGTTATCTCTGTTATAGGAGAAGGTTTTCCGAAAGAATTTTCAACCATGGTGCAATTGGGCTTGGAGCGCAAAGTAAATGAAGCCTATGCTATTCATTACCGGTTGTCTCCTTGCATCGATTATATTTTTCAAGAAGGAAACCCGGCAGGAATTAAAGCGGTTTTTAAAGCAAAAGGAATTTGTAACGATGTAGTTCGTCTTCCGTTGGTTTCGGCAAGTAAAACACTACAACAAAAAATTGAAGATTTTGTTAAATCGATGTAGTTTTTAGTTAAATATTTCGAAAAAAAAACACCTTTAAATTAAAGCTGATTATCTTCGCCTAAATAAAAAAAGTTTCACTTTGAGAAAACAATAAATTTTATGATTGGTTGGTTGGTTGCTGTTCAATTCTTGAATACATCAAAAATAAAGTTTTTGTAATCCCGTTTAATTCACTACTTTTGCACGATGTTTTTTAGAAAAGTAAATACAATATTCTTAGTTGCTGTTTTATTGGCATCACTCATTTCTTGTAACGAATACCAGCAAGTACTTAAATCCGATAATTTTGGTGCTAAATATAAAATGGCAGATTCGTTATATAGAATTGGTAAATATAAAAAAGCTTTGGTATTAATGGAGCAGTTGGTTCCCGCATATAGAGGAAAACCACAAGCCGAGAGGTTGATGTTTAATTATGCCAATACATTTTATAAATTAGGAGACAACTATCTTTCCGGATACCAGTTTGAACGTTTTGTAAAATCATATCCAAATAGCGACAGTGTAGAAGTAGCTGCATTCCGGTCTGCCGACAGTTATTATAAATTATCTCCGGTTTATTCGCTAGACCAAAAAGACACCTATAAAGCGTTGGAAAAATTGCAAGGTTTTATTGATCAATACCCGAACTCTACGTTCCGTCATCAAGCAAACCGAAGAGTTTTAGAATTAACTGAAAAGTTAGAAAAAAAAGCTATTGAAACAGCCAAACAGTACCTTAAAATAGGTGATTTTATAAGTGATTATAAAGTAGCAATTACTGCTTTTGATAATTTTATTTCAGATCATCCCGGTTCCAAATACAGAAAAGACGCCTTCTTAGGAAGGTTTCAAGCCGCATATCTAAGAGCCATTAACAGCTATCCCCAGTTAAGAGAAGAACGCTTAAAAGAAGCCAAAAAATATTATGATGATTTTGTAAAATATTATTCATCTTCCGATTTAATGAAACAAGCTGATGCTATTTTACAAGACATCAACAAACGATTAGAAAAAATATAAATACCAAGTTATTATGAAGGATTACAAAAACTCAGAAGCACCCGTTAATACAATTACGTATGATAGAAACAAAATAGATGCTCCAACCGGAAATCTGTATGAAGCCATATCTATTATTGCAAAAAGAGCTGTTCAAATTAACGGAGATATCAAGAAAGAATTACTTGAAAAATTAGACGAGTTTGCTACTTATAATGATAGTCTGGAAGAAATTTTTGAAAACAAAGAACAAATCGAGGTTTCCAGATTTTATGAACGCCTTCCAAAACCTCATGCTATTGCAATTGAAGAATGGCTTAAAAATGAAATTTACTATCGAAACACAAGAGAAGAAAACAATCAAGAATAATTTTATACCATGTCTGTTTTAAGCGGTAAAAAAATTGTACTGGGCATCACTGCCGGTATTGCTGCTTATAAAACCACTTTTTTAGTCCGTCAATTAATAAAAAAAGGAGCTCAAGTAAGGGTCGTGATGACACCTTCTTCACAAGAGTTTGTTACTCCTTTAACCTTAGCTACATTATCCAAAAACCCGGTTTACTCCTCGTTTACCAATCAAACAGAAGATACTTTGGATTGGAACAACCACGTAGAAATTGGTATGTGGGCAGATTTGTTACTTATAGCTCCTGCAACTGCAAACACTTTATCTAAAATGGCAAATGGAGTTTGTGATAATTTATTGCTTGCGGTATATCTTTCGGCGAAATGTCCTGTCTATTATGCGCCTGCAATGGATTTGGATATGTACCAACATCCAACCACTAAAAATTCTTTCGTAAAACTTACAGAATACGGTAATATCCAAATTCCGGCTGCTTATGGCGAATTAGCAAGCGGATTAATAGGAGAAGGGCGAATGGCAGAACCGGAAGATATTATTTCTTTTATTGAAAAAGACATTCTAAAAAAACTTCCTCTAAAAAATAAAACCGTATTAATTACTGCCGGACCTACTTTTGAAGCCATAGATCCGGTTCGATTTATCGGAAATCATTCCAGCGGAAAAATGGGATTTGCCCTATCGGAACAAGCTGCAAATTTGGGCGCAAACGTAATTTTGGTTTCAGGTCCTACTCATCTTTCGGTTGTTAACAACCAAATTAAACGCATAGATGTAGTATCTGCACAACAAATGTATGAGGCTGTTCATACAAATTTTTCGACTTGTGATATAGCCATTTTTAGTGCGGCTGTAGCCGATTTTACACCTAAGAAAGTTGCCGACCAAAAAATAAAAAAGAAAGAAGATGAGCTTACACTATCGCTAGTTAAAACCAAAGATATTTTGGCTTCGGTTGGAGCAATTAAAGAAAATCAATTTTTAGTTGGGTTTGCTTTAGAAACACAAAACGAGCTTGAAAATGCAAAAAATAAGCTTAAAAAAAAGAATTTAGACTTAATTGTACTAAATTCGCTCAACGATAAAGGAGCAGGTTTTGGAAAAGACACCAATAAAATAACTTTGATAACCAAAGACAATAAAATAATACCTTTTTCAGTTAAACCTAAAAACCAAGTAGCTAACGATATATTACAACAAATTATAGACCTCACTTATGCGTAAATTAATTGTTTTAATCATTCTTTTAAGTATTATTCCGGTAGTTTCTGCACAAGAACTTAATGCAACGGTAACAATAGATGCAGAGCAAACAGGACAACCTAATGCTCAAGTTTTTAGAACGATGAAGCAACAACTGGAAGAATTTTTATCCACCACACAATGGACAGATAAAGAGTATAAAAACCAAGAACGAATAGACTGTAACTTTACTTTAATCATAAACGAATTCGATGGTGATTTTTTTAGAGCCACACTGCAAGTTTCCGCTTCAAGACCTGTTTTTAACACAACTTACGACAGCCCAACCTATAATTATAATGACAGACAATTAACTTTTACTTACAAAGAGTTTCAACCTTTAGTTTTTAATATTAATAATTTCGAATCTAATTTGGTATCAGTTTTAGCTTACCATGCTTATACAATAATAGGCTTAGATGCAGATACGTTTACTTTGGAAGGAGGAATACCCTATTTTGAAACGGCAAGACAAATTGTAAATACGGCTTCTTCGAGTAATTATTTGGGTTGGAAAGCCACTGACGGAACTCAATCCAGATACCGATATAACGATGCGTTACTCTCTAACGTTTACTCAGAATTTCATGTGGCAATGTACAAATATCATCGCTTAGGAATGGATTTAATGACGGATAAGCCAAAAGAAGGAAAAGCAGCTATTATCAGCGCAATAGGACATCTTAAGAATATAAACGACCGAAGACCAAATTCGTTTTTATTGCGCACCTTTTTTGATGCCAAAGCAGATGAAATCGTTAACGTATTTTCGGACGGACCTAAAGTAGATATTGTAAAACTGGTCGAAAACCTAAACCGAATGTCACCCACCAAAAGAACACTTTGGTCTAATATTAAATTTTAAATTTTCCTTTGTTTTTTTGAATTCATAGGCTTATTCAAGCAATAGACAAAAAATAAAGATTAGGGTTTTTATTTTAATCTTTCACAATTAACAATTTAGACCTTATCTTTGTTTTATTAGAAATTTAAAAATTGATAACATCATTAACCATACATAATTACGCTTTAATAAACCACATAGAGGTTAATTTAAACGAAGGCTTAACGGTTTTAACAGGAGAAACAGGAGCCGGAAAATCTATTTTATTAGATGCCTTGTCATTAGTTTTAGGAAAAAGAGCCGATTTAAGCAGTGTTAACGATACAACAAAAAAGTGTTATGTAGAAGCACATCTCGATGTATCCGATTATAATTTAATTTCGGTTTTCAGTAAAAACAATTTAGATTACGATTCCGTAACAATTTTACGCAGAGAATTGCTTCCGGGCGGAAAATCCAGAGCCTTTGTTAACGACTCGCCCGTAACCTTGTCCCAATTACAAGCGGTTTCCGATTATTTAATAGATATCCATAACCAACATCAAACTCTTTCACTGTTTTCTGAAAATTTTCAGTTTCAATTGTTAGACACACTATCCAATAACGCATCCGTACTTGCAGAATTTTCAAAAACTCGAAACCTATATTTAACTGTTTCAAAAGAATTGAAAAGTATAAGCCAACAAAAAATTGAAGCCGAAAAAGAGCAAGATTATAACCTTTTTCTTTTAAACGAGCTGCAATCGCTTCCGCTTTCAAAAATTAATCAACAAGAGTTAGAAGAACAATTAGATACACTATCCAATGCAGAGCTAATTCAACAATCGTTGGGGCAAGTGATACAAATATTATCGCAAGAATCCTTAGGTAGTATCGAAACGCTTAAAGAAGCAATTCGGACTTTGGGAAAAATTAAATCATTTTCAAAAAAATATGAAGAACTTTATAACAGATTGCAAAGCTCTTTTATAGAAATAGAAGATATTTTTAGAGAAACCTTTAGTGAAATAGAACAAGTTGAAATGAATCCCGAAGCATTGGAAACCATAAACCAACAATTACAAGAACTATACAGGTTACAGCAAAAACATTCGGTTGCTTCGATAGAAGAATTGATTGAAGTTCAAACACAATTAAATGAAAAAATAAATAGAGTTGAAAGTTTTGAAAACCGGATAATTACGTTAACAAATGAAAAAAACAGACTCCAACAAGAAGCAGTAAATCTGGCTAAAAATATTTCTGAAAACCGAAAAAAAGCCATTCCTAAGTTTAAAAATCAAGTAATTGAAATTTTAAAGCAGATTGGACTTCCGGATGCCCGGTTCGATTTTAAAATTACAGCTACAGAAGAATTTAAACCCAACGGAATGGATTCCTTACAACTGCTTTTTACAGCAAATAAAGGAATACCTTTTCAAGAGTTGAAAAAAGTTGCTTCCGGAGGCGAATTAAGCCGTATTATGTTAGCAATTAAAGCCGTTTTGGTAAAATATAAAAAACTCCCTACGCTTATTTTAGATGAAATTGATACCGGAGTTTCCGGCGAAATTGCCAATAAAATGGGCGATGTAATGAAAAATATGAGTAAAAATATGCAATTGTTGGTAATTACGCACTTACCTCAAATAGCAGCTAAAGGCAACCACCATATAAAAATATTTAAGAAAGTAAAAGATAACACAACCCAAACACACCTAAAAACACTTAATAAAGAAGAACGAATACTGGAAATAGCAGAAATGATTGGCGGAAAAACCCAAACACAAACTGCAATTACGCACGCAAAAGAATTATTAAATTAGTGTATATTTGCCTTAATTATAAAATAATTTTTATAGCAAACAATTTAACCAGCAACTAATATTATGTCATACAATTTACTAAAAGGAAAAAAGGGAATTATTTTTGGCGCATTAGACGAAAATTCTATTGCTTGGAAAACCGCAGAACGAGTTCATGAAGAAGGAGGGCAGTTTGTGTTAACCAATGCACCCATTGCAATGCGAATGGGGCAAATTAACCAACTTGCCGAAAAAACCGGTTCGCAAATTATACCGGCCGATGCAACCAATCTGGAAGAATTAGAAAATCTGGTAGAAAAATCAATGGAAATTCTAGGCGGTAAATTAGACTTTGTATTACATTCTATTGGGATGTCAATCAATGTTCGTAAAGGAAGACATTATACCAATCAAAAATACGATTGGACGGCAAAGGGCTGGGATGTTTCTGCTTTATCTTTTCATAAAGTTATGCAAACACTCTATCAAAAAGATGCGATGAATGAGTGGGGAAGCATTGTAGCGTTAACCTATATGGCAGCACAGCGTGTGTTTCCGGATTATAACGATATGGCAGATAACAAAGCTTATTTAGAATCTATAGCAAGAAGCTTTGGCTACTTCTTCGGAAAAGACAAAAAAGTACGGGTTAATACCATTTCACAATCACCTACACCCACCACTGCCGGACAAGGAGTTAAAGGATTTGACGGTTTTATGGCTTACGCCGAAAAAATGTCGCCTCTCGGTAACGCAACCGCTCTGGATTGTGCAAATTATACCGTTGCCATGTTTAGTGACTTGACCAAACGGGTAACGCTTCAAAACCTTTATAACGATGGCGGTTTTTCGAATATGGGAGTAAGTAATGAAGTAATGGAAGCGTTTAAAAAAGAATAGATTTTTAAAACTTAATTGCCGTTGTTAATAATATAAGTTTTACAAAAAACAATCGATTTTTAGATACTTGAAGAATATAGGATTATTTTAAAGCCTAAATTATATAAATGAAAATTACTATCGTTTTAACAAGCATTTTAACATTGTTCTTTTTTGGATGTAGTTCGGATTCTAAAAAAAATCAATTTGAAGAAAATGAAGATATTAGTTTGGAATGTATACAAAATAACGGACTATCAACAGACATCGATTTTTACATTTCCTCGATAGATGATGCTCTTGCCTTTGTAGAAAACCCTTATAAGGAGTTACTAGGAAATGTTTACGTATCAAAAATGGAAGACATTTCATTTTTAAGTTGTGTTGAAAAAATTAACAACCTCTTTATAAATGATTGTGAAATTACAAACTTAACAGGTTTAACAAATATTTCCGAAATTTCTAAACTTAAAATAACCAATATGCCTGTACTTGAAAACTTGACAGGTTTAAACTCTATAAATAAGATAAATTTTCTTTATTTGGGAAATAATGACCAATTAATAAATCTAACAGGATTAGAATCATTAACAAGTCTTGGAGGAATACATATTATAGGCAACGAAAATTTAATAAGTTTTGAAGGATTAGAAAATGTTGATACCAGTATCTATTATGAAGAGTTTCCCAAATGGGAAATTAAAGATAATCCTGCTTTAACATCTATTGCCGCTTTAAATAATATTACCGGAGAGTTGAAGTCTTTTATCGATATATATAAGTGTCCGAGTTTAAGTGAACTCGGAACATTTCAACACGTGGATAAATCTGTTGGATTGTCAATAATTTATTGCCCTTCGTTAACCTCTGTTTCTTGCTTTCCCAACTTGCTTGAAACAGGCGATATTTATCTGTCAAGTTCTGTAAATGTGATAGATTTTTATTTTCCTATGCTTAAAAAAGCTTCATTTTTAGCACTCAGGAATAATGATTCTTTGAACCAAATAAATTTAATCTCACTAACAGAAATAACCGATGGAGGTAACGGTGACTACAGTATGGTTATTAACGGTAATGATAGTCTTGCTACTCTTTCCGGGATTGATAATCTGGAATTTACAGATTTAATTGTTGAGATAAACGGAGATTACTCTCCATCCGAAAATCCATTAGAAAATATATGTGCGTTACGAAAACTATATCTAAATCAAATAGCAAATGGAGTAAATAACAATGAAATACATTTTAGGACACGATGTGCAGGAAATGCCGGATACATTTATTCAGACATTAGTGAATTTGACGCTATTTGTGAATGTGATTAATTTCCTGTGCTAAAAAACAAGGATGATTATTCTAAGTTTTTGTAAACTTACTAGGTAATTGCACTAATTCTTAACCGATTATATTACAGAGTTTTCATTATTTATACCGATACGAATTCAATATAGTTCAATTTCATTCAAGTTCTCTCATTGAACTATTCATTCTGTAACGGCATTAACCATACTAAAATATAAAATAGTTTTGGACTATTTTATATATTAAGAATAGGTATTACTTGAAAATCGATTCAATGTAGTAAACATTTTTTGATTAGTGTCAAAATAAAAAAGGGTCAGACTTCAATTAGAACTTCCGACCCAAGTTAACCCGAAAAATTCACGGAATTTTTAAACGACTAAGTACCGCCAACAAATTTGTGTATTTTGAAAATACCCAAATTTGGGGCATTTCCAAGTCGGAGTTTTCCGCATCTCCCTCTTTGTCGATAACAGATTCATATAATTCACTTCGTTGTTTATATGAATAATACGGGTTAATGTTTAATAGGATGATATCGTAAATTTTTCAACAAATAAATTCTAAATTTGAGGCTTACCAAACTTTTTTATGTTTAGTAAGCCTCATTTTTAATCTTATTTCTTTACTTCTTCCTGCTTTCTATAATTGTAAAAGAAAAAGAGAATCACCGTTTTTATTATAAATAATAAAATTGCATCTATTGTTTTCATCATTATTTATTCTTTAACAATACGTTTGATTATTTTTCCTTTTTCGGTTGTTACTTCTAGGAGATATACCGCATTGTCCAACGAGCTTATGTTTAGACTAACTTGGTTGCTTTGAGTAACATCCTGCTTATTAATTTCTCTTCCGAGTAAATCGAATAATCTAAGAGTAACTATACTTGCATCCGGAGAGTTAACAATAAGTTCACCGGTTGTCGGATTTGGATAAACACTAACTCGTGCTACATCAAAATCTTGAATATTTAAAGCAGGATCTTTAAATAGCAAAATAAACCGGTTGTTATAAGTCGCCTTTCCTGAAGTAAACGTATAGCTATCTTGGTTTAGGTCTGTTGTAATCCCAAGAAGTGTATCTATCAGGTAAACTTCTGCTAGCTCAACATTTGCACCTTGTATATCGGCAATGCTTATTTTGTATTCGGTATCGGCATCTATCAAGGTCGAAAAGCCCATTGGTATTTCGATATCTTCGTTAAAGGTTTCTCTTGCTTGAATGCCGAGCTCCATATCTCCACTCGGAAGGTGCGAATACAACGACACTACGGTTGCCAAACGGCGCGAGTCGTAACCGTTGTCGAACCCTTGTGTAGAAGCATTGGTAAAACCGACTAAGGTGGTATTTTGCATCTCGTATTGGCTATTACGAACCGTTAACCAAATTCTATCTTTATCCACCGGATTTCTAAGTGTATTGTTTCCGGTAGTTCGTCGCATGGTATTATCAAAAGACGCAACACCGGAAGCGGTAGCTTTAATACCAAAACCTTGTCCGGTTGATATGTAGCCGTTAGGTGTGGTTGAGGTTCCCGGGTCGCTGGCTGCGGGTGTTCCGCCAAGCAGGTTGTACATAGAGATGTCTTCCATAGAGAAGTTCATTGATCCTGCACCGGGAAGCGTAGAACTGGGTGGCGTAAGATGCTCCCAGAAATATACCTCGTCTATCATACTGTTGGCATTGATAAAGTCATCGGCGAAGATGGTACTTGCATAGGGGTTAGCCAATACATTCGGGCTATCGTTCTTGCTGGTATTGTACACAACATTAAAATTAATATTTCCATTGTTTAGCGTACCTAATTGATAGGTCATATAAAAAATGCCTCCGGGTTGTCCGTATCCGGATTGCGGACGTACGATGTACCCTTCGCCGGGATTTATGGTTCCGGAATAAGAGTTCCAATTGTCGTAATTATCATCGGCAAAGTTTTCGGCTGCCGGGAAAGCGGCGGCAACATCGGGATGTGGAACAAAATTACCGGTTATATGATTAAGAACCAAGAAAGCACTACCAAATACTCCGGTGCGTGTTTCGGCGGTCATCGGACTTCCCATAACCATAAAGTCACGGGATGCGAGGTTGGGTGTGGTAAGGTTTACGTCGATGGTTCCGTTGTTGAAGACTAAAACAGCATTATTAGACTGTACCACGCTTCCCTGATGTTGAACAACTAATCCTCCATCTACAGTTATTTGACCTTCAACGTTAATATAATCACCGGCATCTACTTGTAAAGTAACCGCATCACTTACCGTTAACGTGCATGCATCTATACTTCCGAAAGTTGCGGTGTCATAATCACCGTCAATAAAAACAGAATTGGTTGCATCGGGTGGTCCGGCAGGTGTCCAAGCACTACCATTCCAAAATTTATCTCCTCCGGCACAAGAGAAACATCCTACTAATCCGGTAGGTAAAGTATAATCACCGATATCGTTAGGAACGCCTCCTCCGGCACCTTCGGTAGCAATTAATGTATCGGTTTCATCATATACATAGTATTCGTTTTCTGAGGAATAACTTCCTGCTGTGTAATCAATAGAAATAATATCATCATTGTCGACCGGTATTAATGTACTTTCCGGTCCTCCACCGCTTGCAAGAGTAACGCCTCCGGCATACAAAGCACCGTTTATATAAATATCCAAAGTACCACCGTTCCAACCATCACCCCAAGTATCAATAAGTTCTATTCTATATAATCCACAAGAACCCGGAGTGGGTGTAGTTGTAAAAGTATATGGACCAACCCAAGCACTTGTTCCGCTTAAGCCACAATCTGCTTGAACGTAGTATTCATACTCGGTGTTTCCTGTTAAACCGGTAAGCGTAAAAGGATTGCTTACGCCGGTATTGGTAGGAGTACCTGTTGGAGTAAACGGTGTAGCACCTACTTCAATATTCCAAGATGTAGCTGTTCCGTTTTCTGTCCAAGCGAGGTCTGCTGTGGTATCTGTGATATTAGTGGCTGTTAGATCTGATGGAGTTATACAAGAAGCACATCCTATTAAACCAGTTGGTATCGTGTAATCACCGGTATCGTTTGGAGTAGTACCTGCAGCTCCTTCGGTAGCAATTAATGTATCGGTTTCGTCATATACATAGTATTCGTTTTCCGTTGAATAACTTCCTGCTGTATAATCAATAGAAATAATATCATCATTGTCGACCGGTATTAATGTACTTTCCGGTCCTCCACCGCTTGCAAGAGTAACGCCTCCGGCATACAAAGCACCGTTTATATAAATATCTAAAGTGCCTCCGTTCCAACCATCACCATAAGTATCAATAAGTTCTATTCTATATAATCCACAAGAACCCGGAGTGGGTGTAGTTGTAAAAGTATAAGGACCTGCCCACGTACTTGTTCCGCCCAAACCACAGTCAGATTGTACATAATATGCATACTCTGTGTTGGCTGTTAAACCGGTAAGCGTAAAAGGGTTGCTCACGCCGGTATTGGTAGGAGTGCCTGTTGGAGTAAACGGTGTTGCACCTACTTCAATATTCCAAGATGTTGCTGTTCCGTTTTCTGTCCAAGCGAGATCTGCTGTTGTTTCTGTGATATTAGTGGCTGTTAAAGTTGAAGGAGCCGGGCAAAAGTTACCACAGGCTTCAATATTAAGAAAATCGATAGCCATATCGCCTTCGAAATTTCCGGTGCCTGTATGGCTAAATTCTACATAGATGGTTTGTCCCATATAAGCAGATATATCTATACCTACAGGTATCCAAGGGTCTGATGAAGCTGTTTGATAGGCTCCGTAAGTAAATACATTTGTAAAAGGACCGGTTGCTGACGTACCTATACCTACTTGTAGTTCCCCCATTCCGGCACCAAAAGCGTGCATATAAAAAGACAACTCTGCTCCGTCAACTGCCGCAGTAATATCTATTGGAGGCGAAACTGCCGATGCGGTAGCTGTAGTACTACCGGAAGCTTCGTAATACATATAGGTTGAACCGCTGTACGCACCACTGGGACCGGTGTTTGATGATACTGTTGCTCCGGATTGTCCAAAACGCCATTCACCGTTTGCCGTACCTATATTACCTGTCCAGCCTCCTTGTGTGTCAAATTCTTCTGTAAACACATCGGTAGATGTTCCGGAAGTACAAGTAACACCGGTTGGTGCAGATGGAGTAACAGTGGTTGTAAAAGACCATTCCGGGCAACCTGTTGCGCTTCCACCACCATTTTTTGGAACCACCATCCAATAGTATGTTGTAGAATGTTGAATGCCCGAAACGGTAACAGCGTTAGTTGTTGTTGTCCCTAATAAAGTTAAAGAACCTGATGTTGTACCAAGGTAAAAATCATATTCGTTTGGTGTACCTCCTGTTAGAGGAGCGTCCCAAGTAAAATCTAAAGCACCTGCTTTAACCTCGGTAGCAGTATCTGCGGGTGTGGGATTTGCAGAACAACCGGGTGGGTCTTCTTGTGTCCAAGCAAAAGCTGCGGACCAAGCACTTTGTCCGGAAAGTCCACAATTTGCTCTTACTAAAAATTCGTAATCATTTCCGGCAATTAATCCGGTTGCAGTAACCGGATTTGTTGCTGTAGCTGTTCCTGTCCCGGTGGGAGTTCCTCCGGCTGTAATATCAACAATTTCGTATTCCCAACCGCTTGCAGGTGGCGGGGAATTTGTGTCTATCCATCCCAAATCGGCTGTTCCGGCACCTGTATTTATGTTCGTAACCGAAAGTGCTGTTGGAGTTATACAAGAAGCACATCCTATTAAACCTGTTGGTATCGTGTAATCACCGGTATCGTTTGGAGTAGTACCTGCGGCGCCTTCGGTAGCAATTAATGTATCGGTTTCGTCATACACATAATATTCGTTTTCTGTTGAATAACTTCCTGCTGTATAATCAATAGAAATAATATCGTCATTGTCAACCGGTATTAGTGTACTTTCCGGTCCTCCACCGCTTGCAAGAGTAACGCCTCCGGCATACAAAGCACCGTTTATATAAATATCCAAAGTACCACCGTTCCAACCATCACCCCAAGTATCAATAAGTTCTATTCTATATAATCCACAAGAACCCGGAGTGGGTGTAGTTGTAAAAGTATATGGACCAACCCAAGCACTTGTTCCGCTTAAGCCACAATCTGCTTGAACGTAGTATTCATACTCGGTGTTTCCTGTTAAACCGGTAAGCGTAAAAGGATTGCTTACGCCGGTATTGGTAGGAGTACCTGTTGGAGTAAACGGTGTAGCACCTACTTCAATATTCCAAGATGTAGCAGTACCGTTTTCTGTCCAAGCGAGATCTGCTGTGGTATCAGTAAAGTTATCTGCCGATAATGCAGATGGAGCCAGACAAGACGGACAACTTGCAGTTATGGTTCCCGCCACAATATCAGACTCGGCTCCTGCACCAACTTCAACACTATTGGAGTCAAGTATTCTGTATGATGTTTCGCTTCCATAATTACCACCTCCGTTCCAAATAGTAGTAACATCGTCTCCGGTGGTAACGCTAAAAGGTAAGGTACCCTGATAACCGCTTACCAAAGTAACATCATCAAGTACAACAGTACCGTTTACAAGTACATCCATTGTGTTGCCGTTCCATCCATCACCAAAGGAATCATTCATTTCCAAGGTGTAATTGCACTGTGCTTTTACGACAAAAGAAAAAGTAAAAAACACTAAAAATAGTAATAATTTTTTCATAATTTTTGAGTTATTAAATCCTTCGTTTTTTAAAAAATTTACTGCAATGTATATATTTTTTTTAAAAAACAAATGAGGTTTTGTTAATTTTTTTAACATTTTACCGTTTATCCATAAATCCCTACAT
>JALWKK010000027.1 GCA_027081505.1 Flavobacteriaceae bacterium | reverse complement strand
GGGGTTATTTCATTACAATGTTATAATAATATTTTGATATAACCAAACTTTTTCCAATAAAACCTTAGGATTACTTTATAGATTTCTGATTTGCAGTTTGTTGCCTGTATCTTATTGGTGCATAACGGTTATGTGTATGAGTAGTGGCGGGATTTCCCGCACTTTTGTTCATTTTTGCACTATTGTTGATTTTACGCATATTTGTTTCAATTTTAGCACTTTGCCCGCCATTACTTATACACGATGTTGGGGGTATGTGCTTTTTTATTCCTTTCATTTCTATTAATTTTGTTAGCATTTCTGTCAGCGTTGGCAAGGCATACTCTTTTGCAATTTTTGGCTGTGTGTTGGCTTGTGCGAATTGTAAATGTGTATGGCTTATGCGTTGGCTTTTCATTCTATGCAATTTTAACATTATAAACACTTTTTCCACCACCGTAATAATTTGTAAAAATATGCTGATAAATCACATTTGTTTTTTCCTCAACTTCATTTTCTGAATATGGTTCTTGTGGCAACCACAAAAGTGTGTCGTAAATAGCCGTCTTGACTTGGGCTCTTAACTGTGTACTTTCTCTCCACCTTTCAACTTTCAATTTTTCTGCTTTTAATGTTTCCAAAGTCTGTTTTGCTATTTTCTTTACTTCGTCTCTTTCTTTATCGGTCAAAGTATCTTTTTTGAGTAAATCAAATATGGCAAGCGTTTCTTCGTCAAGCCCTTCACGCATTGCCCGACTATCTTCTTTTGATAAATTATTAAGAAAATCGGTTAAATCGTCAAATGCTTTTTTAGTTGCATTAATATCTTTCCCGTTGTTGTATTCCTCAATAATCTCTTTGTATTTTTCGTAAAATTCCAATCGCAAAGGATTTTCTTTTACCATTTGTTTCAACTTCTTCTCAATAGCTTTTTGTAAGTCAAAAACAATGGTGTTTTTTCGTTTAATCTTCTGAAATGCCGCTTTTAATTTATCAAAATCTAAATTGCTTAAATCAATATAATCCGGTTCAGGTTCTGCAACTTCATTAATAAATACGCTATCATTTACAACTTCTTGAAGTTGCATCATTATTTCTGTAATGTCTGCTGTTTTTACTTTTTGGTTTAATGCGTCATAGATTGCTTCAATGGCATTAAATTGTTTAATAAAAGGTTTTATCTCATCTTCGGGATAAAGTGCTTTGTATTTTCTAAAAACATCTCTTGCCATTATTTCAAATTTGGTTCGAGTGGTTTCGTTTAAGCTTACAATGTCTGTTGCTTCATTAATTTTTGCCAGTTTCTCCATTGGTTTGGCATTCATTAAATCAGATAAGTTAAATCCTAATTCTTTTAAATAGCCTTTTGTTGCTTTTATGCTTTCTTTTAATTCATCTGCAAGTTTTTCCAATCTTTCAACAGGACTTTCGCCACCTTCACCGCCAATTGTTTTACCTCCACCGGAATAGCCTTTACCTCCTTCGCCATAAACGGAATATGCTTTTTCAAGTTGTTTGTAAACATTACCGTAATCTACAATCAATCCGTTTTCTTTTTCATCATCGTAAACCCTGTTTGCCCGAGCTATGGTTTGCATTAATGTATGTCCCTTTATTGGTTTGTCGAGATAAACAGTTGAAATACTTGGTGCATCAAAACCTGTAATCCACATCGCACAAACAATGGCAAGGCGAAACGGATTTTCTTCGTCTTTAAACTCTTTTTCTAAATCCCGTTCAACCATTTTTTTTCGGTGTGGTGCAATATCTAATTTCATTTTACGGAATTTATCCACTTCGTTTTGTTCGCTACTCACCACCACACAAACTTCTGTCTCCTCAACTTTTTTTAGTTTTCGTTTTAGTTGTAGTTCTTCTTGCTGGTCTTGGGCATTTTTAATTAGTTCTTTTAGTTCTTCAACATAATCAGGCCAATATTTCATTATTAAGTCGTACATTCTAACGGCTGTCGGTTTATCAATAGCAACATACATTGCTTTTCCTTGATAGCCTCTTTCGTTAAAATGCCAAACCAAATCTTTTGCAATAGCATCTAATCGCTTTTCGGAAGTAAGGACAGGATAATCTCTTTCAAACTCTCGTGCTAATTTCCTGCGTTGGTCTTCATCTAAATCTTCATTTTCTATCAGCTCCGCCATTTTTTCGTCTAATTGCGGATTTTCTATTCCCAATTTTTCGCCTCTGTTTAAGTAACGCAAAGGAAGTGTTGCACCGTCATCAATGGCTCGTTTAAAATCGTATATAGAAACATACTCACCGAAAATGTTTTTTGTAAGTTCTAACTCTTCTTTTATTATTGGTGTTCCTGTAAAACCAAGATATGAAGCATTTGGGATACCGTGAAAACGCATATTTCGCGCAAATGTTCCCGCTTGTGTGCGGTGGGCTTCATCTGAAATTACTATTATATTGCTTCTTTCCGTTATTAGCGGATATTCACTTTCTTTTTTCTTGTCGATTGAAAATTTATGAATTAACGAAAAAACATAACGGTGATTTTCTTTTAAAAGCTCACGCAAATGATCTCTGCTTTTTGCTCTGACATTTTTCTCGGTTACTGCTCCAACTCCTGTAAAAGTATCATAAAGCTGTCGTTCTAATTCGGTGCGGTCGGTAACCATTAGAAAAGTATAACTTCCGCCAAATTTCCTGTGAATTTTTTGAGCAACAAAAACCATTGAATAGGATTTACCGCTTCCTTGTGTATGCCAGAATACACCGAGTTTTCCTTTTAGTTCTTCAATGTTTTTTGCTTTATCCAAAACTTTATTGACCCCGATAAATTGGTGGTTTTTTGCTAAAATCTTTATTAAATCGCCTGCCGAATTATCAAAAAGAATAAAATTCTCGAATAAATCCATCAAGCGGGTTTTGTCGCAAGTTCCGCGAAGCATTGTGTCCAGACTTACAATTCCTTCTTCGTCTTCTTCAATACGTTTCCATTCGGTAAAGAATTTATACGGACTTGTTACCGTGCCAACTCTTGCATCAGTGCCGTTGCTTAAAATGATAAAGGCATTGGAATGGAAAATATGCGGGATAGTGTCTTTGTAATCGGTTAAATTATCGGTATAAGCGTTTCGCAAATCGGTATGGTGGGCTTTCAACTCAAAAAACACTAAGGGAATACCATTTACAAAACCAACAATATCGGGTCTGCGGTTGTATAAGTCGCCAACCACTTCTAACTGACGAACCGCCAAAAAATGATTTTCTTCGGGATTGTCAAAATCAAAGACTTTTAGTTTTTTCTTTACAAGCTCGCCTTTTTCATTGGTGAAACTTACATCTACGCCATTTTTTAATAAATCATATTTTTCTTTATTGATTTGCACCAACTTTTTATCGGCTGCTTTTTGGCTTATTTGGTCAATGGCGTGCTGATAGGCAACATTAGGTAAATTGGGGTTCAGTTGTTTTAATGCTTGCAACAAATAGCGTTTAAGAATAACCTCTGATTTATCTTCTCTTCCGAGCAGACCATCTTCGCCAAAAGTCTCTTTTGTCCAAGCATACTCTACCTGCCAACCCAATTCTTCCAATACATCTTGGGCGGCTTGTTCTACTAAATTATCTTCTGAATATTCGTAACTCATAGTTTAATTTCCATTTTATCAATATCAATCATACCGGTCATTAGCCGTGGTAATAAAATATCGCGGGCTTCTTTTAGGCGTTGGTTTTGATTACCCAAAGTGTAAACTTGCTTATAAATTGGTTCGACTATTTTATTTAACTTCTCCAATTCTGTTTCACTTGGTTTCTTAATTTTCTGAAATTTCAAAAACGCTGTCCAGTTGTAGTTTACAATATTGCTTGCACTTCTTATTTCAAAAACTTCTGTTCCTTTAATCTTGCGAAGGAAACGCCAAAAAAGAAATAAGAAACTCGAATATTTTCTTTCTATTGGGCGAGCCAATTTACAGAAACTGGCAGGCATTACGGCATTGTCAAATTGTTTCAACAATTCATCAGTTACCAATAATGTTTTTGCAACACCTTCATAACTGCTACCGCCTGAAACTTCAAAAACAATATCGCCATCTTGTAACTTTCGAGAAGCAAGATTTGATTTTTTATGAAAACGAAAAGGAACTTTTTCAATTTTCCCGTTTGGTAATTCGTCAATGTCTGTTCCTCTGATTACATAAGCTGGTTTGCTAAATTCTTCTGATTTTTCTTCTGCACCCCAACCGCCACCAATTTCGTGACCGATTATTGAGCCGAGATTAACTTCTTCAAAATCATTGTTATTTGCATACCACTCGTTGAACTCATTTTGTGCCATTTCCTTCAACAGCTTAATGCGTTTTAGGTTGTTTTCTATCAGGTCATCATAGGCGGATAGAATTTTTGCTATTTTGCGTTGAGTGTAATGATTAGGGATAGTTACTTTTATTGGTTTTATCCACCCGTGAGTTAATAGTGGTTGAGCAGAGCCACCTGCAAACCAATTTAAATTTATTAATGATATTAGGTATGATAAAAACTCAATATCAAAACCATCTTTTTCGTTTACAACAATTGTATTATCAGAAGCCCAAAATTTATTGTTTTCGTAAAAAACAGCACCGCAATATGCACCAACACGCCCAATAATTATGCTTTTTTCAAATTTATATTTATCGGCATAACCAATTTTACCATTAGAACCATAGATTGGATATTTCCCAACTTTATTTGATTTAATTGCTTTACCATTATAAAAATGAAAAACATCTCCAAGTTTATATTCTTTCCACCCCTCCATCATAACTCCACACTTAAAATTTGGTTCATTAAATCATTTGCTTCTTTGTTAAGTTCTGCCAGTTCGCTATATATTTCTTTCATACGGGCTTTATAGTCAAAATCTTCATCAATTTGTATGCTGTAACCCACATAACGCCCGGGCGTGAGCGAGTAATCGTTTTCCTCAATTTCTGCTAAATCAACTATTTTGCAAAGTCCTTCCACATCCACATATTTGTTTTCAGGAAACCACTCCAAGAGTTTTTTCCAATCGCCAATGCGTTGTTTGGTTTCTTTTAGAAATTCGGTAGTTTCGCTTTGATATGCTTTTAAAGGTTTGTTTAACTTGTTTAACTTTTCTTTAAAAGGTTTCATTTTGGCGGTTGCCGTTTTTTTCTCTATTTCTTTTTCTTCTACTTGTTTAGAAATCTTTGCAATTTCAGCTTCCAGTTCTTTTAAAAATTCAACAACTTTTGGTGCAGGTTTTTCAAAAGTTTCAAAAATGGTTTTTGCCTGTTCGGGACTTTCAAACTTGTTAAAATCTACCGTTTCAGCAATTACTAAATCATTGTTTTTCAACTCACTTGCCAATTCTTTCAACTCTTTTGCAAGGGTTTTGTAATGTTCGTTGATAGTTTCGAACTGCTCTTTTAAGGCTGTTTGGTGTTGCGTTTGGGCAATGCTGATTGCTTCATCATTACCTCTGTAAAGCTGAACAATAGTTGTAAGGTTTAAAAGTTGCCCATCCGAAAAATCGTTAATGGTTGAATTTACTACCCGATAAGTATTTCGGGCATCAATCATCAAAATTTTATCTTTGTTTTTTTCGGGTTTACCTTTATCCAAAAACCATAAATGACAAGGCAGTGAACGTGTATAAAAAAAGTTGTTACCCACTGAAACAATCACATCAACATTTTTTGTTTCAATAAGCTTTTGGCGGATTAGCTTTTCAGAATTTCCCGCATCGGTAGCCGAACTTGCCATAACAAAGCCGGCTCGCCCTTTTTCGTTCAGATAAGAGTTGAAATATTGTATCCACATATAGTTGCCGTTGTCGTTTTTGGGTAGTCCAAAAGGCAATCGCGGGTCTTCTTTTACATAGTCTTTGTTTTTGTCAATCTTTTTTACATTAAAAGGGGGATTAGCCATTACAAAATCACACTTGCCTACAAGATGATGCGGGTCGCTGTAAAAACTGTTTGCTTCTATGATTTTTCCTTCAATACCGTGAATGGCAAGGTTCATTTTTGCCAAACGCACATTATTTGATTTTAGTTCTGTACCGTAAACCCGAATAGCTTCATTTACCTGTTTATTGGTTTTGCTTTTGATAAAATATCCTGTTTGCACAAACATACCACCTGAACCACAAGCCGGGTCGTGAATAATTCCGTGGTCGGGTTCAATAAAGTTTACAATCATTTGCACCAACGAAGGCGGTGTAAAGAACTCGCCACCTTCCTGAGCACCTGCACCACTCATTGAGAATTTCATCAGGAAAAACTCGTAAATCCTTCCGAATACATCACCACTAATATTTTTAACGGCATCTTTATTGAAAACACGAATAAGCGAACGCAATAAATTGGTATCAAATTCTTGATAGTTTTTAGGCAAAATTCCTTCAAGGTCTTTGTAATCCTCTTCAATCAATTTCATTGCGTTGTTTACCGCTTCTGCAATATCTTCGCTTTCGGGTAGATTTACCAAATAGTCAAATTGCGATTTTTCTTGCAAGTACATTGCACCTGCACCCAAAAAGTCATTTTTAGTAACTTCTCTTTTTTTTCCTGTTCTTGGATTTATTGGCAAGTCTTTTTCAATCTGCTTTTTGGCTTCTTCAAATTTGTTTTGCGCATAGCGTAAAAGTATCAAGCCCAAAACAGGGTCTTTATATTCTGCTGCTGTTAGTTTTGAGTTTGCACGCAAATTATCAGCTGCTCCCCACAATTCTGTCTCTAACTGTTTTATTTTTTCGTTTGTCATATTTAATATTTTACTCCGTTGCTTCTGTTACTACTGGATTTATAAGTTCTTCAATATTTTCTTTGTGCTGGTTTACCCCCCTATAATTCGGACTTTTTTACATTTGATGTTCAAAGATAAGAAAAATCTTCGGATATTTGTAGTGCAAGAAACAACCGACGGTGATTTTTTATACCGTATGTTGATTGAGATGTTTCGGCGC
>JALWKK010000026.1 GCA_027081505.1 Flavobacteriaceae bacterium | reverse complement strand
GTGTTGGATGTTCCGGTACCTCCACCTACGGTTACCGTGTAACTACATGCTTCATCAACGTTTAACAGCAAAGCACTCGCGGGTAAGGTTGCGTTACCACTGGCGTCTAATACAACGTCCAGAGGTGATCCCGGAGGTAGTGCATAATCAAGTTGGAAATTGTCTATACCGGCACCCCAACCCCAAGATGCATTATCATTGTATGTGAAGCGCACTTGGAAAGCAGAATTAGCATACGGTAACATATCTAAAACTCCGGTATTAGTAGGGTCGGTATCATCATCTACAAATAAAATTTGTTGCCAAGCAGAACCGTCCCAAACATCTACATAAAAATCGTCAACTCCGGCAAAGGCTTGTAATGAATAATCGAATGACAAACTTGCAGAAGTTGCTCCTGTTAGGTCATATACGGGAGACAATAAGATTCCTATATCATCTGAAGATCCTCCACCTAAAGCGTCATCATCAAAGACAGCTGCATTAGTAGGGAAGTCTGTTCCGCCGGGCATATATCCACTTCCAAAAGTCCAAGATCCGCCTCCGGTGGATGCATCTGTCCATCCCGCCGGTAAAGAACCTCCTTCAAAATCTTCTAAAATAGAAAAATTAGATGGTTCTCCTATACAGGCTATTACAGGTGCTGTGTTATCTTCGACAGTTACCGTAGCTGTACAAGTGTCTGTATTACCTGCAGCATCGGTTACGGTTAAAGTAACTGTATTAGCTCCTACCATACTACAATCGAAGGTAGAAACATCTAAACTCATAGAAGCAATGCCACAATTATCGGTAGAGCCGTTATCTATATCGGTCGGTGCAATACTCACCGCACCGGTTATTGCATCTAACTCAACAGTAAGGTCTTGACATGCCGCTACCGGTGCTTCTGTATCGTTAACAGTTACTGTAAAAGAACAGGCAACGGTGTTGTTGTCAGAATCTGTTGCCTGAAATTCAACGATTGTATCTCCTACCGGAAAAGCACTGCCACTGGCAGGACCTTGAGTTTGAGTAACAGGTATAACACCGTCCTCAACATCTATAGCAACAGCGTCGGCAAAATTTACTATGGCACTGCATACTCCGGCATCGTTGCCAACTACTATGTCTCCTGGACAGGATATTACCGGTGGATTTCCTACAATGCCACCCATTTCAGATACACTAAAATTATCTATTCCGGCACCCCAAGCCCAAGTACCTCCGGTGTCATCATGAATAAATCTTACTTGAAAATCTGCGTTATTATAAGCAGAAATATCAATTGTTTCCGACCCGCTACCGTCAGTTGTGATAGGACCGAAAACGACATTCCAAGTAGTACCGTCGTAAGCTTCGACACTAAACTCGGAAGAGAATGAATCAAAATCCCAATCAAAAAGAAGCTGATATCCTCCGTTTGTTGAAAGATCTATAACGGGAGAAATAATTAATCCCTGACCATCAAAACCAGAACCGGCATCATCGTCATTAATCACAGCTATACATCCGGAAAAATTTGCATTTCCGGGACCGGAATAAGCTGAAGAATCAGTACAATCGAAGCTAAATAATGACGTGCCACAAGTTGCAATCCCATCACTACCTACTCCGTCACCGGGATCGGTTTCGTTCGTAGCAACAGACCAACCCGCCGGTAAAGCACAAGAATCAAAATTTTCTGCAAGAACGACTGTCTGCGCATTACCCTGCCACGTAAACGCCGTGACTAATAATGCTAGTAAAATAAAGGTAATTTTTTTCATAGAAAAATAATTTTAAATTAATTAATAGACGTTAAAAGTATAAAAAAATAAGTGCTTTACAAAAAAAATAGTAAAAAAAACACATTAAAATATCATTATACAACGTAATGAACTTTTAAATGATGTGATATTTGTATTAAAAGCCTAACTTTGCAATATGACAAAAGTTATTACAAGCACTACTAATTCATTGATAAAAACCATTGTTTTACTTCAAGAAAAATCGAAAGAGCGAAGAAAAAAAGAACGCTTTGTTGTTGAAGGATTTAAAGAACTTAAATTAGCAATAGAAACTAATTTTCACTTAGTTGAGTTGTTATATTGTCCTGAAATCTTTCCGGAAGGTAAACTAAATGAGTTGGGAATAAATCAAAAAACAAGCATTATACAAATAACAAAACAAGTTTACAATAAAATTGCCTACAGAGGTTCAACCGAAGGAATAATAGCCGTTTTAAAGACAAAAAAAAATGATTTAAATTCACTAAAATTTACTACAAAAAATCCATTAATTCTTGTTGCTGAAGCACTCGAAAAACCGGGAAATATAGGGGCTCTTTTACGTACAGCCGATGCCGCAAAACTCGATGCGGTGCTCATTGCCAATCCCAAAACAGACCTATACAACCCAAATATAATACGAAGTAGTGTAGGGTGTTTGTTTTCTGTTCCTGTTGCAACCGGTACAACACAAACCATTATTGATTATTTAAAGAAAAAAAACATCGCTATTTACAGTGCCATTTTACAGAAGTCTATCCCGTACCAAACTTGTGATTTCACTAAGTCTTCTGCCATTGTGGTAGGAACGGAAGCGACGGGACTTTCTGAAACTTGGCGAACAGAAAGCACTAAAAAAATACACATACCCATGCAAGGAAAAATCGATTCGTTAAATGTTTCGGTTGCGGCAGGAATTCTTATTTTTGAAGCCAAAAGACAACGCAATTTTAATCTATGAATCCCCAAACTTTTTTTTACCTTATAATAGGTATCCTCATCATTAATTTTTTATTAGATACGTTTTTAGATTATCTAAACTTCAAAAACAGTACACAAAAACTTCCCGAAGAAGTTGCAGATGTTTATAACGAAGATGAGTATAACAAATCGATTGCTTATCAAAAAGCAAATTATAAATTCAGTCTTGTTACCTCAACACTCTCTATAATTGCAATACTACTCTTTTTCTTTCTTGATGGTTTTGCTTTTACAGATACTTTTGTAAGAAGTTTTACAAACAACGAAATTTTAATTTCTCTACTTTTTTTCGGTCTTATTTTTTTGCTAAATGATTTACTTACATTGCCTTTTCAGTATTATCACACTTTTGTTATCGAAGAAAAATTCGGGTTTAACAAGACCACCTTAAAAACATTTTTGTCAGACAAACTTAAAGGCTGGCTCTTACTTTTGGTTCTGGGAGGAAGTATTCTTTCAGCCATATTGTGGTTTTATCAATTTTCCGGAAGTAATTTTTGGTTATATGCTTGGGGAATTATTTCAATTTTCACTCTTTTTATCACCTTTTTTTATTCAAAACTTATTGTACCCCTTTTTAACAAGCAAATACCATTACCTGAAGGAAGTTTAAAAGAAAAAATCACCCGATATGCAAACAAAGTAGGTTATACACTTTCTACTATTTTTGTAATAAACGGCTCAAAAAGAAGTACCAAAGCCAACGCCTACTTTTCGGGATTTGGAAAACAAAAAAGAATAACGTTATACGATACGCTTATTAATGATTTAACCGAAGACGAAGTGGTTGCTGTTTTGGCTCATGAAGTTGGACATTATAAAAAAAATCATGTCATCATTAACCTTATTCTATCTACTTTACTAACCGGTTTTACACTTTGGTTATTATCTCTTTTTATAGGAAACCCCTTGTTATCGAAAGCGTTACACATATCCACACCTTCTTTTCACACAGGTCTCTTGGTTTTTGGTATTTTATATACCCCGATTTCGGAAATTACAGGGCTAATTATGAACTATCTTTCAAGGAAATTTGAATACCAAGCTGATGCTTTTGCCAAAAAAACCTTTGGAGAAAAACCGATGATTTCGGCTCTTAAAAAATTGAGTAAAAATAGTTTAAGCAACTTAACACCTCATCCTTGGTATGTATTTGTTCATTATTCGCATCCAACACTCCTACAACGTATCAAAAAATTAAAAGAAAACTAACGATTTATTTGATTGAGTTTGTGAGTTTGTGAGCCTGTCTACCGACGGGTAGATTGATGATTTTTCTCTAATCATAAACTAGGAACCAGAAACAAGGAACTACAAACCAGAAACAAGAAACTACAAACTACAAACTGCCCACTGAAAACTGCCCACTGCCTACTGAACACTGCCCACTGCCTACTGAACACTGCCCACTAAAAACTAAAATATACCTAGGTTAATGTTTCACTTATTTCTAAAGAAAACGATACAATTAAAAACAGTTACGACATTCCGGTTTTAAAAGCAGTAGCTCCCAAAATGAATGTGTATTATTCGTTTTCGCAAGATATTATTAATGATGCTTATAAAAAATTAAACGCTTACAAAAACAGTAAAGACCTTCCTGAAAATATTTCAGATGTTATAAAAAATGTAATTGTAGAGTGGGAAAGTGTTTACGGAAAAGCTATTGATTTTCAGCCTATAGCAATTTCTGTTTTTAAAGGTAATAACAGAAAAATACTTCAAGTTAAAGGGCAACTTCTTTTTGAAAACGGAAAAAAACGATCCTATTTAATAGCATTAGATAAAACTCCCGGAAAGGATACGGTAATAGGGTTTTATTTTTAAATTAAAATCCTACATTCGTTCCGGAACCTGAATGCCTAATAAACCAAATGCCGTTTTAATTACTTGCGCTACAGCATCTGAAAGTTGTACTCTAAACCGTTTTTCCGTTTCGGTGTTTGCACCTAAAATGGAAACATTTTGGTAAAAGGAATTAAACCCTTTAACCAAATCGTAGGTGTAATTAGCGAGTAAAGCCGGACTGTATTGTTGTGCTGCTTGCGCTACTACTTCGGGAAACAGTTGTAACTGTTTGATAAGTTCTTTTTCTTTAGGATGTAGCTCAATTGAAGTAATTGCTCCGGAGGTTGCACCTGCTTTTCGTAAAATAGATTGTATTCGGGCATAGGTATATTGAATAAAGGGTCCTGTGTTACCTTGAAAGTCAACGCTTTCTTCCGGATTAAAAAGAATTCGTTTTTTAGGATCTACCTTTAAGATGTAATATTTTAATGCCCCCAAACCAATAATGTGGTACAATTTTTTCTTTTCTTCATCGCTAAAATCGTCTATTTTTCCTAATTCCTCACTTATTGTTTTTGCGGTTTCTTCCATTTGTGCAATGAGGTCGTCTGCATCTACAACGGTTCCTTCCCTGCTTTTCATTTTTCCGGAAGGTAAATCTACCATTCCGTAACTTAAATGATATAGGTTTTCAGCCCAACTATAGCCTAATTTTTTTAGTATTAAAAACAGTACCTTAAAATGATAATCTTGTTCATTACCTACGGTATAAATCATTCCGTTTACATCGGGATGGTCTTTTACGCGTTGCACGGCAGTACCTATGTCTTGGGTCATATAAACGGCGGTTCCGTCACTACGCAAGACCAATTTTTTATCTAAGCCTTCATTGGTTAAATCGCACCAAACACTTCCGTCTTCTTCATTATAAAAAACTTCTTTTTGTAAACCCTCTTCAATGATGTCTTTTCCTAACAAATAGGTGTCGCTTTCGTAATACAGCACATCAAAATCTACTCCTATAGCTTCATAGGTTTGGTCAAAACCTTTATATACCCAACTGTTCATTTTTTTCCATAAAGCAATGGTTTCGGGGTCACCGGCTTCCCATTTTCTAAGCATTTCTTGGGCTTCAAGTAGGAGAGGGGCTTTTTGTTTGGCTTCTTTCTCTTCCAAGCCTTCAGACATTAATTGTTGTATCTCTTTTTTGTATTCTTGGTCAAATTTTACATAATAATTACCCACGAGTTTATCACCTTTTAATCCGGAAGATTCCGGAGTTTCACCATTTCCCCATTTTTTCCAGGCGAGCATACTTTTGCAAATGTGAATTCCTCTATCGTTAATAATTTGGGTTTTATATACTTTTTTTCCGCTTGCTTTTAAAATTTGTGAAACACTATAACCCAGCAATACATTACGCACGTGACCGAGATGTAACGGTTTGTTGGTGTTAGGAGAAGAATACTCAACCATCACAGCATCCTTTGAAGTTTCGGATTTTGTCCCGAAAACAGAAAAATCACTAACCGAGTTAAAAAAATTCAGGAAATAAGCATCGCTTAAAACAAGGTTTAAAAATCCTTTTATTACATTAAACTTTACAACTTCTTCTAGATTTTCAACTAAATAATTACCTATTTCTTCTCCTATTTTTACAGGGTTACCCTTGATAGAACGAAGCATCGGAAAAATTACTACCGTTATATCGCCTTCAAAATCTTTTCGGGTAGCTTGAAATTCAACTCGTTCAAGATCTGCTTGATACAGTTTATTTGCTGCTTGTTTTATGTGGATTTCCAAATTTTGTTGGAGTGTCATAGTTGTTTTATTTTGGATGCAAATATACACAAGGTTACTAGAAAACTAACAAATCTTGTATATTTACCGTACAAAATGAATTTAAGTGAAAATGAATATGCTATTTATATCTATTAAGACAATAAAAGGTTTGTAACATATGAGTTTTCTTTAAAAAAACAGCTTGAAATAACATCACTTTTTTTAACCTCATAAATTATGAATAACAAAATAATATCAATTGTTTTTGTACTAACAATAGTTATCCTGAATTCTTCTTTTAGTCCGGTGATAATTCCGGAAAGTAAAGGGAAACAAAAAAAATATTTCCCGAAAATTATAAATGATGCCAAAGTTTATTTTGGAATGACAGAAGAAAAATTTTTAAAGAAAAATTCGGCTGCCATATTGGGAGAGGAAGTAGATTTTAGAAAAACCTATACCGTAAAATACAATACCGGAGCGATTGAAGAAATAATATATTATTTTACCACGGAAGAAACGCCTTTGCTTTATGAATTTATTATAAAATATAAAAACATGGAAAGGGTGTTTCCTATTGCAAAAGAATTACTCGGGGAGCCAAATTATAGAGGAGAATGGCGGATTGCTAACACAGCAATTAAAGAATATTTTAATATGGCTATTTGGACTTTTGGTCATAAAATGGTGTATGCTACAACGTTAAAACACAGCGAGTGGAAAGATGGTTTTTAAACAAAAAGGCGTGATTGTTTTGTGTTTAAATAGTTTGTAAACTTAAAAAATACGGCTAAATTCTATAATAGTTATTACTACTCTTGTAAGGTCTTAAAGACCTTGTAGGTATTACAACAAAACCTACACGAGGTTTGCTGAAGTTATTATAAAAAAAACAACAAAAATTATTTTAGAATGATTAATACCGTTACAGAATGAAAATAGTTCAACGAGAGAACTTGAAATTGAACTATATTGAATTTGTATTCGGTATTAAACCGTTTTTAAAAATCATATTACGCACCCACTACCTCTGTATTTTTCGGTAGCTTCATCTATGCGTTGCATTCGATTTTCAGGATCAGGATGCGTGCTTTTAAATTCAGGTAAACGATTAGGACCTGAGGCGGCTTTTAAAATTTTCATTACGCCAATCATTTCACAAGGGTTGTATCCGGCATCTATCATAAACTTTACGCCTAACGCATCGCTTTCTAACTCATCACCACGGCCGTTTCCTAATAATACATTTTGCCCGATTCCGGCAACCAATCCGCCCGCATCTGCACCTACCGATGCACCTTGCGCAACCGTTTGCCAAAACTCGGTATTGGCAATACGTTCGGCAGAATGCCTGCCTAAAACATGACCTATTTCATGACCTAAAACACCTGCCAATTGGTCTTCGTTTTGCAATTTTGAAAACAGCGCATAGGTAATAAAAATTTGTCCGCCCGGAAGTGCAAAGGCATTAACGGTTTGTTGGTCTGCCAATAAATGAAATTCAAACTTATAAGGGTGTTGTTGTGGCAGTTTCATGTTAGTTACCAACCGGTTACCTACTTTATCTACCAAATCTTGTAGTTGTTGGTCCGGGTACAAACCACCGTATTGTTGTGCCATTTGTGGTGCACTGTTTAGACCGATAGCAATTTCTTCTTCAGGCGAAATAGAAATAACTTGCTCTACTCCGGTATAGGGATTGATTTGTGTATTGGCGCATTTTTTCCAATATGCAAATCCTACAATTAACAAACCTATAATAATTCTAATTTTCCAACTGCCTCGCATTCTCATAATTGATGGTTTTCTTGTTTTGTATTTAGTTTCACGTTTTAAATTTACAAAAGTTTGGGGTTAATATCCAAAATATTTTCATTTCTGTATTGTTCGATGAAATTTTCTGTAAAAAATTCACTTCCTAAAACCTTCTCTTTTGTAAAAATTTCTTTTAAATTTAATTGCCTGTATTCCCGTAACATAGGTATAGAAACCGGAGCATAACTATAATGCCAAGGTTCGTATTTAAAACCCTTTCTTTTAGGATTATCGGTGTACACCAAGTAAAACCCGAATTTTTCAGAATTTGCATCCATCCATTCTTTTAATTTACAAAATTTACCGTTTCCGTGAAAATGCTTTGCTTGTAACGGATTTTCCAATGGCGAAGGCAATAGACTTACAATGTCTATGTCGGTTCCCCAATGATGGCGAGATGTTCCGGGAATGGTAGAATATTCGATTATTTTATAAATAGTATCTAAAGGTGTTAACCCTTGGGAGGTATATTTTTTGTATTTTTTTTCAAAAATTTGTTTTTGTCTGTTAAAGCTTCTGTATGCCGAAATTACTTCTATTTCAATTCCGTCTTTTCGGGCTTCCATCTGCATTTTTAAAAACGCTTTTTTGGCTTCTTTGTGCATTTTTGAAGTATAGGTGTTTCCGACTATGTCGGGATTTCCTTTACCTGTAAGTTGCGAAAGGGTAAACCTATTTTGAAGCATTGAGAAAGAAAGGTTAGGCAATACGCCTAATCCTATGCCGGTTAAAGCAACGGTTTTAATAAAAGTGTTTCGTTTCATTTTTTATACAATATAATTTTGCCGGATGTCCGTCATAGGTTATTTGTTTAACAAATTGTAAGCCACATTTTTCCAATACCTTTTGCGAAGCGATATTTTTAATATGTGTGTGAGCATATATTTTATTTAGATGTAATTGGTTAAAGCCATATGCAATACACGAAGTCGCACTTTCGGTGGCAAAACCTTGATTCCAATATTTTTTATAAAACCGGAAACCCACTTCGGTTATGTTATTTTTTGGATGGAATTTTAAACCGCAAAACCCGATAAACTCACCGTTTTCTTTTAAACAAACCGCCCATCTGCCATAGCCGTATTTTTGGTAATGGGAATAATTTTCAATAAAATTTGCTGCCGCTTCTACCGAAGCAAAAGCCTTGTCGCCGGTATATTTTATAACATCCCAATCGTTATTCATTTCAAAAAATGAAACCGCATCGTTTTTATTAAATTTTCGTAAAAAAAGTCTGTCGGTTTCCACTATGCTTTCTTTATACTTCAATTTTAGTAACTTTGAAAAAAATAAATGTATGAAAAAGTTATTGGTTTTTCTTTTTGTTGTTGCTTTTTTTTCTTCTCAAGCGCAAAACGTTCTTATTTCCAATCAAGGAAATCCGACCGAGCCTTCTATTAAAATAAACCCGCAAAACACCAATATTATGGTTGCCGGAAGTGTTTTAAACCATTATTACTTCAGCAACGATAGCGGACAAACGTGGCAAAGCGGACTCTTAAACTCTTCGTATGGTGTTTGGGGAGACCCGGTAATTGATGTTGATACTGATGGTAATTTTTATTATTTTCATCTTTCTAATCCCGCAAACGGAAGTTGGATAGACCGTATTGTATGCCAAAAATCTACCGATAACGGACAAACTTGGAACGATGGCTCCTATACCGGACTTAACGGAAGCAAAGCACAAGACAAACATTGGAGCATTATAGACCCTGCCGACAATACGATTTATCTTACTTGGACGCAATTTGATGCTTATGGTTCTACCAACCCGAACGATAAGAGTAGTATTTTGTTCTCAAAATCTACAGATCAAGGAAACACTTGGAGTACGCCGGTAAAAATAAACACTACAGACGGCGATTGTATAGACAGCGACAATACTGTTGAAGGAGCTACTCCAGCATTAGGACCTAACGGCGAAATTTATGTAGCTTGGGCAGGACCCAACGGTTTGGTTTTTAATAAATCGCTCGATGGTGGCAATACGTGGTTAAATCAAGAAATTTTTGTTGCCGATATTGGTGGTGGTTGGGATTATGATATTCCCGGAATTTACCGCGCTAACGGTTTGCCCGTAACAAAATGCGATGTGAGCGGAGGTCCCAACAACGGCACTATTTACATTAATTGGACCGACCAAACCAACGGAGCAAACGATACCGATGTATGGTTGGTAAAATCTACCGACGGAGGAGATACTTGGAGTGCGCCCATACGAGTAAATGATGACCCGCCGGGAAAACAACAGTTTTTTTCTTGGATGGATATTGACCAAACCAATGGAAATCTTTATTTTGTTTTTTACGACCGCAGAAATTATAACGATACCCAAACCGATGTGTATTTGGCTTACTCTACCGATGGAGGAAACACTTTTACCAATACACAAATTAGCGAATCGCCGTTTGTACCCAATGCCAATGTTTTTTTTGGTGATTACACCAATATAAGCGTGCATAACAACGTAGTGCGACCTATTTGGACACGTTTACACAATGGAAATTTAAGTGTTTGGACAGATATAACTCCGCTTGAAGTTTTGACCTCACCCGATTTTGACAGAGAAACTGCTACCATTAAGCAATACCCGAATCCCGTAAAAGACACAACCTATGTGTCGTTTAAGTTGAAAAAAAATGCGATTATCAGCTTGGATTTGTACAACAATCAAGGAAAAAAAGTAGCTGCACTAATTACTAACGAACAAAGAAATTACGGAAAATACATTCAAGCAATTGATGCAAAAAAACTGGGTTTACAATCCGGCACCTATTATTGCACTCTTACCATAGACGGTTTAATAAAAACTATTAAAGTGATTGTTATTAGGTAGTTGTAGGTAACCCCAACCAAACAGACAATTTTAATAAAATATTTTGCAATCCATCAAAGAGAAATTGAATACAAAAGAAGAAAATAAAAAAAGGAAAAAAGGATATTTAGCAATAAGTTATTCTAACAGACATTTATTTGATAACGAAATCGAATGTTTGAAAAAATTATTTAGTGAAAATAATATAGAATTGCTTGTTTTTGTAGATAAATATAATTTCAGACCGGAACAAGAAAAAGAAATGATGAAAACTGCATTTATGGAAATTGACAACTCTGATTTGCTTGTTGCGGAATTAACTACAAAGTCAATAGGAGTTGGAATTGAAATTGGTTATGCATACGCAAAACACAAACCTGTTTTCTATTTAAGGAAAAAAGAGTCGGAATACTCTACAACTGCTTCCGGTTGTTCATCTTATATAGTGGAATACCGGAATGAATTGGATTTAAAAGAATCAATGGAAAAACTTCTGAAATTGAAATTAGGCGAATGAATAAAAAAACTACCTATAACAAGCCGTATTAAATTAATATTTAAGGTATGTGTTTAAGTCAAAGTTTAGGCATAATTACAATGTCCACATAATTTTCCAAATTTTCCCTTCTGAAAAATACGCACGCAAGACGAAGTTCAGTTTTTTTATTATATTAGTGCCAACCAAATGCAACAAGGAGAAGAGAACACTGTTATGGGTAATTTTAAACAAAATGAATTACAGTACACTAAAAGACTCCTTAATTTTCAAGTTAACCTAAATGTTTTTTAAAAGTGGAGACCAGAACCCACTAAAATAAACGGGGTGAAACCGAAAAACCTTACGAGTAGGAAAAAATTAAACATATAAAATTATGAATTGGTATTTAAAAGTTTTAAAACAATATGCAGACTTTAAAGGTCGAGCAAGACGTAAAGAATATTGGATGTTTTTTTTGTTCAATATAATTTTTGGAACTGTTGCAGTTATTATTGACAATATTGCCGGAACAGTTATATCCGGTGCAGGCTATGGAATATTTTACGGATTATATTCTCTTGCAGTATTTATTCCGAGCTTGGCAGTAGCCGTAAGAAGATTACACGATATTGGTAAAAGCGGTTGGATGCTTCTGGTAGGTTTAATTCCTATAATTGGTCCTATATGGCTTTTTGTGCTGATGGTTACCGATGGCAACCCCGGTGAAAATAAATACGGGCAAAATCCAAAAGAAACTGCTGCATAAATAAAATTACCCATAACAGTTCAAAAAACTCACTGATAATGAAATATACTACAATATTATCTGTAATTATTCTTTTCTTCTCATACGGAATTAAAGCTCAAGAAAGCACTGATAAACTAAGAATTGGACTAAATGCCGGCTTTGAAAAAAATTTAAGTTCAGATTATTTAGCATCTGATAAGTTTAACGGCTATTTTGCCGATTACAACAAAACAAATTACCGCATAGGAGTGAATTTTGAATATGAAATAAAATCAAATTTTTCTATAAATACAGCAATAAATTATTCCAACAAAGATTTTACCGGAACTTTTGATTGCGCTACTTGTGATTTTATAGTTGATCCACTTCCCGAAAAAATTAACTTTAGATTTATCGAAGTACCCCTAACATTAAAATATTATTTTCTTCCAAATAAAATTAGATTGTTTGGAGAGTTAGGGCTTAATAATCTTTTTTCTTTAAACGAAGAAGTAACAGATAATTCCTATTTATCAGGAATTAAATTTGGAGGTGGCATTGAATATAATTTATCAAAAAAAACAGCATTACAAATTACTATAGATTACAATAAAGCAATTTCAAAAGTTAACAAAGATTCTAATTTTAAGTTACAATCATTAGCTTTTGGCATCGGAATTATGAAACGATTATAAAAAGTTAAGCAGCAACACTACTTCTGTTTATGCAGTCTTCTTTTGAAAAATCGTTAATTTTCCTCACTTACTTTTCTGTAAACGAAGCACAAAATTAGTGCAGCTAAGCATAGCCGTATCCACAGGATTAACGCATCATTCTGATTATAAATAATTTATCTTAAAAATTTGACTATACGTAAATTTTGTTTATTTTTACACGTATAAAATTATGATTATGGACTCTAAACTGACTTTAAAACTCAATGCAAGTGTTATTCAACAAGCAAAGCAATATGCAAAAGAAAACAATATAAGTCTTTCAAGATTGATAGAGAGTTATTTGCAAGCGGTTACTTTGAAAAAAAAGGGTAATTCAAAAATTAGTCCCTTAGTTGAAAGTTTGACCGGTGTTATAGAACTTGAAAACTACAATTACAAGACAGATTATACCGATTTCTTATCTAAAAAATACTTGTAATGGATAGATTATTGGTCGATACAAATATCGTTTTGGATCTATTAGCTGAAAGAAAAGAATTTATTGAGGAAGCCCAACAACTATTTACACTATCTGATAAAAGTGAGGTGAAACTTTATGTTTCTTCGCTTACTTTTGTTACTGTTTTTTATATTCTTTCTCAAAAACTGAAATTAAGTAATGCAAGAAAATTAATAAGAAAATTTAAAGTTCTGGTTGAAGTTTTATCAATAGACGATAAAATTATTGATCTTTCTTTAGAATCGGATTTTAAAGACTTTGAGGATGCTATTCAATATCATACAGCTATTGAAAATGAGATAAATATTATTATTACACGCAATTTAAAAGACTTTAAGACTTCTAAAATTCCTGTTCTAACTGCCAAAGAGTATATCGCAATACGAAAATGGTCTTTGGGTAATGACTAATATGATTTATTGTGGTTTCAGTAATTAACCGTTTTTAGTTGCTAAATTTGTTATATAAACAATGTAGAAAAATTCCAAACAACCCTCTCACAACCTTATAAAACTACCGCTCTCAACCTCATAAGGCTCTTTATCGTACTCAAAAATTCTAGCCGATAAATCGCCTTTTAAAGTTAGGGTATCTCCTTTTACTTCTAACCAGCTTCCCTCTCTTAATCCTACAACCGGAACCGTATTTTGGGTTAAGTATTCCTTAATTCGGGTTTCACGGGTTTCGCCCATATGGGTGCTGGCTGGATTCGGGTCTAAATAATGCGGATTTATAACAAAAGGCACTACACCTAAGGTTTTAAAAGAAGGAGGATACACAATGGGCATATCGTTGGTGGTTTTCATTGTTACGCCACAAATATTACTTCCGGCACTGGTGCCCAGATAAGGAGTTCCGCTAAAAATTACTTCTCGTAGTACTTGCATTAAATTAGCTTCGTATAAACTCTTTACCAATAAAAAAGTGTTTCCACCACCGGTAAAAATACCGGTTGCATTTTGTATGGCTTCAACCGGGTTGGAAAACGTGTGAATTCCCACTACATTTTTTCCTATTTTTTTAAATGCCTTTTGGGCAATTTCGGTATAAGCATCATGCGAAATCCCCGAAGGGCGAGCAAACGGAATAAAAAGAATATCTTGAGATGCAGCAAAAAACGCTTCCATTTCCGGAAGTAAATATTCTAAATATCCCTTTCCGTAAACAGTAGAAGTACTGGCAATAAGTAAATTTTTCATCTGTTTAAAAATTTTAGCTGTAAATTTATACCAAAACTTTAACATCCTTTATGAATCGCTTTAGCGTTTTTATAAGAAATGAGAATGTATTTTTGAACTATGATAAAAAAACTACAACCAATCCTGCTTTTACTTGTTCCTGTTTTTGTTTTTTCGCAAACCAAAAGAATTGAAATCGAAGGTTTTACCTTAGTTCCAAAAGATCAAAACCCTATTGGTATTACCGTTTTTAATAACAACTCGCAAAAAGGAGCAATTACAAATTATTTGGGGCAATTTTTTTTGAAAGTTGCTAAAAACGACACGCTGCTTATTTCTGCCATACAATACAAAAGCTTTAAAACGGTTGTAACCCAAACAATGATTGATGATAAAAAAATAGTTATTGAAATGAAACCCTATATTAACGAATTGGGTGAAGTGGTTATTTACAAAAAGGATTTTATTAAAGGTTGGGATTTATCGTACGAAACATTAGAGTATAAATATGATTATAGAAACGATAGATTTTCAAGAATCGAAAGAAATGTAGCTGCCGAAGCACTTGGCACAGAAGGTCTGCAAAACGGTTTAAACATTGCAGGTCTCGTAGCACTAGCAGCTAGTGCCCTGTTTAAGAAGAAGAAGAATACACCTTTTAAACCTAAAAAAGAATACCTGCAAGCGGTACTTGTTTTAAGAGAAAAATTCGATACAGATTTTTACATACAGACCTTTGGTATTCCTAAACAATCGGTGCAAGATTTTATCTACTATCTGGGTGAAATAGGAATCCCTGAAACACTCCTTAAACCCGAAAACGAATTAGAATTAATAAATTATATACAACAAAAGGCAAAAAAGTACAAACAGCTACAAAAAACAACCGGAAAGGAATAATTTTTGTTACATTACACCGTATTTTAGCTACTTTAAACCAATGAAACTTTTTAAAATCTTGTTTATTTTTTTTCTGCTACTTCCGTTAACTGCCGGAAAAGCCCATAAATTTTACGTGAGTACCACACAGGTAGAATATGTAAAAGAAGAACAATCACTTCAAATTATTACCAAAGTATTTATAGACGATATTGAAGCGGTATTGCGCAAACGGTATAACAAGCCCGAAATACAATTAGCCTCTAAAAAAGAAACCGATGAAGATGCCCGATTGATAAAACAATACCTACTTAAGAAACTAAAAATTAAAGTAAACGGAAAACCCGTAACACTACATTATTTAGGAAAAGAATACGATATCGATATTCTTAATGCGTATCTTGAAGTAACCAATGTTTCAGCCCTTGAAACCATCGAAATTGAAAATACAATGCTCACCGAAGAATTTCCGGAGCAACAAAATATCATTCATTTAAAATACAACAAAACCCGTGAGAGTCTTATACTCACCAAAGATAATCCTAAAGGATTGTTAAAATTTGATTTGGTTTCCGATTAAAAAATTACTTTAGAGGCTTCAAAATTAGTTCCCTGTTATGAAAAATATTAAATACATTTTAATACTTCCATTACTATTGATTTTTGCAATAGGTTTTTCACAAATTAAGAAAGAAGATAATAAAAAAGAAAACGGTCATTACAACCACAACCGTTTTAAACAACTGTACGAAGAATTTTCAACACCAAATGTGTATCGCTCGGCTAATGGAGCGCCCGGACCCAACTATTACCAACAACAAGCCGATTATAAAATGGATATTGAGTTGGACGATGCCAATAAAAAACTCTTTGGTTTTGAAACCATTACCTACACCAATAATTCGCCCGATAAATTAGAATACCTTTGGGTGCAATTAGACCAAAATGTACGCGCTCGCGACAGCAAAACACCATTAATCGAAAGTAGTGATGCCAATCCTGCAGAAATGGCTGGAAGTTTTGTAAATAAATATATGGGCAAAGGATTTGACGGCGGGTTTAAAATAGAAGCCGTAAAAGATGAAAAAGGAAATCCGTTACCCTACACCATAAACCGAACGATGATGCGGGTAGATATACCTAAAGTACTTAATCCGGGCGAAAGATTTACCTTTTCGATAAAATGGTGGTACAATATAAATAATCACGTAACCGATAGAGCCAGAAGCGGTTATGAAGAGTTTGAAGACGGTAACAGAGCTTACGTGATCGCTCAATTTTACCCGAGAATGGCGGTATATAATGATGTAGAAGGCTGGCAAAACAGTCAGTTCTGGGGAAGAGATGAGTTTGCATTACCTTTCGGAAATTTTGAAGTAAGCATTACCGTTCCGGCAGACCATATTTTAGATGCAACCGGAAAATTACAAAACCGCAAAGAAGTTTTTAGTAAAGAAATGCTTAAGCGTTATCAAAAAGCACAAAACGAATACAAAGAACCTGTTTTAATTGTTACCCAAGAAGAAGCCGAGGCTGCATCAAAAGGCTTTGCGACAAAGAAAAAAACCTGGCGTTTTAAAGCGACCAATGTAAGAGATTATGCCTTCGCCACTTCACGCCGATTTATTTGGGATATGATGGCAGTTAAAACCGGAAAAAAGAAAACCATGGCGGTTTCACTATATCCGCCGGAAGGTAACCCGCTATGGGGCGATTGGTCAACCAAACTGGTTGCAAGTACGTTGGAAACATATTCAAGAATGACCTTTGATTATCCTTACCCGAAAGCCATATCGGTACACGCAAAAAATCAAGGAATGGAGTACCCTATGATTTGTTGGAATTATGGTCGCCCTGATAAAGACGGTACCTATAGCGAACGAACAAAATACGGAATGTTTGGTGTAATTATTCACGAAATAGGACACAATTACTTCCCAATGATTGTAAACAGCGACGAACGACAATGGACGTGGATGGATGAAGGAATAAATACCTTTGTACAATACGTAGCCGAACAAGATTTTGGCGAGCGGTATCCGGAAGCAATCGCGCCTAATAAAAAATTTCCTTCAAGAAGAGCTATCCCTAAAAATATTGTGAGCTATATGGCAGGAAACCAAGACCGGTTAGCACCCATTATGACCAAAGGATTAAATGTCTATAATTTTAGCGCAAACGCTTACTCAAAACCCGCAACAGGACTTAATATATTGCGAAATACCATTATGGGCAAACAATTATTTGATTATGCTTTTAAAATCTATGCAAACCGCTGGATGTTTAAACATCCTACTCCCGAAGATTTCTTTAGAACGATGGAAGATGCCTCTGCCGTAGATTTAGATTGGTTTTGGAGAGAATGGTTCTACACAACCGATTATGTAGATATTGGAATAAAAGAGGTAAAAAAATACTACGTAACCTCAAAAATGAATAGTGAAGTTAAACGAATGATGCTAATTAGAGGAATTAAAGAAAGTGACCTGCCTCCACTGGTGTATCTTGTAGAAGAAGGAAGTGAAGATTTTGATGAAAGTATGAAAAATGAAACATTGGATGACATAAGCACGCTTACCGAATACATAATGGACAATTTTACACCCGAAGAACGTAAAGGATTAACAAAACCCAAATATTTTTACGAGATAACTTTTGAAAAACCGGGCGGAATCCCTATGCCTATAATTGTAGAATACACCTACAAAGACGGAAGTAGTAAACGAGTAAAATACCCACCGCAAATTTGGAGAAAAAACGACAAAGAAGTAGGAAAAGTAGTAGCCTCTGAAAAAGAAATTGTTAAGATAAAAGTTGATCCGGACGAAGAAACGGCAGATATTGACGTGTCTAACAACAGCTGGCCCAAACGCAAAAAATTAGGAGCATTTAACAAGTTTAAAAAGAAAATGGGTAATTAGTGTAAAGAGGAAAATAGTAAACCAAATACTGATTTTTAATTGATACGATGTTTTAGAGGTTTCGGTATCGAGCTATTAAGTACCTCCAAACACTTTTTTCTTTATTCCATCCCATCTAAGTTTTCTAATAAATTTTCCTTGCTCGTTAGTAACTAAATAGGAAACCCCATTTTTTTTTGCGTTTAAAAATCCGATTAAGGTATAAATAAAGAACATAAAACTTTTCTTTTTAAAAGCCAGTTTTGCAGCAGCAATAACAGTTATTATAAACCCGTATCGCAAGGCATAAAACGCTTCGCCTTGTTTGTACTTGGCAGACTTGTCATACTTTGCTCCGGTAGGCTTTAAATGTTTAACATGCAGATTGGTATCTACACAAATATTCCAGCCATAATATTTAGCTAAAAGCTCATCTACGGTATCCCAGCCCATTGCGTTTTTTAATCCGCCAATATCTTTAAAACAATTTTTGCTGTATAACTTTACGCCTCCTCGAACTTTTTTCTTGTTTGAAATGTCTTCAAAAATCCATTTGTTTTGTTTTTTAATATAGAGTACTCCGCTTAACATGCCGCATTTTTTATTTTTAGAAATGGCAATTAATCGCTCAAAATAGGTAGCGGGCAAAATAATATCTGCATCAAATTTTCCAATAAAATCATACGCATCGTCAAGTTGTTTAAACCCTTTATAAAAGGCATTGATTATCTTTTTTCCGGGCAAGCTTTTATCGCTGGATTGAGAAGTAACACTTGTTATAAATGAATAATTTTCACAAAATTCATCTATTATTTTCTGTGTTCCGTCGGTAGAGTTGTCGTTTACAACCACTACTTTTTTTGGAAGATAGGTTTGGTTTACCAACGATTGAAGCATTTTTCTAATATTTGCTTCTTCATTATAAGCAGGTACAACGAGATATATTTTTTTATCGTTCTGCATAAACCAAATAAAATCGCGGAACAAATTTTCTTAAAATGGGTCTAAATCCTATTCCTTTAACAGTACCGGTAAATTTTTTGCCGGCTACAATTTTCCAACCCGATTTTTCGAGTAGCCAATCAAATTGCCAATCTTCAAACTCATGATAATGCCTATCCCACATATCGGTTTTACTTCTGTAAGCAGATGCAAACCAAAGTTTTAAAGGAACAGAAGCAACAAGTTTTGTAGCCTTAATATCTTTCAACACGTTAAAAGGAGCCACCATGTGTTCAAAAATCTGAAAAGCAGTTACCACATCATAATCGTTGGTTTGTACTACTTTGGTATTTGTATCTAAGTCTTCTCCTTGTGTGTTAAATACTTTATAACCTTCCTCTTGTAATATTTTTGAAAAAGGATTTGTTACACCCAAATCCAAAATTTTTTCTTCTTTTGAAATATGTTCTTTTATAAAATCTAACGTAATTTTATAGCGTTTTGTCGGAAAATTATTCTCGTACATATTATACCTGATAAATCATCGCATTAATATTCATTCCGGCACCAACACTTGCAAACATTACAATATCTCCTTTGTTTACGGTGTGTTCGCCCATTTTACCCTTACTTACTAAATCGTATAAAGTAGGAATCGTAGCCACACTGGAGTTTCCTAATTTTCCGATACTCATGGGCATTATATTTTCCGGCATTGGGAGGTTATATAATTTATAAAATCGTTTAACGATGGCTTCATCCATTTTTTCGTTAGCTTGATGAATAAATATTTTTTTTATCTCGTCAATCGATTTTCCGCTTTTATCTAAGCAAGTTTTCATTGCAGTAGGAACGTGGGTAATGGCAAACTCATAGATTTTTCTACCATACATTTTTATGTATCTTCTCGCATCGCTTAACTCATGGTTATAGGATTCGCCAAAGTATATATAATTTGCTTCTTGGTAAGCAAATGTGGCGCTATGATGGGCTAAAACACCACCTTCATCGTCATTTTGTTCTAGTACAACAGCACCGGCACCATCGCTATAAATCATTGAATCTCTATCATGTGGATCGACCACTCTCGAAAGTGTTTCGGAACCTACAACCAAACATCTTTTTGCCTCTCCCGCTTTAATATTCATAGTAGCTTGTATCAAGGATTCTAACCAGCCCGGACAACCAAAAAGCATATCGTATCCAACACAAAAAGGGTTTTTAATCTGTAATTTATGCTTAACTCTAGAAGCCAAACTCGGTACCGTGTCACTTTGATTGGTATCGTGTTTTATATCGCCATAATTATGAGCCAGGATAAGATAATCTAATGATTCTTGATCGCAGGAAGCATCTTCAATAGCACGTTTGGCGGCTATGGTAGCGATGTCGGAGTTTACCAAGTTGTTTTCGATATATCTTCGTTCTGCAATTCCGGTAATGGATTTAAACTTTTCGATAATAACTTCATTATCTTGTTTAAACTCGGTTCCGTCTTCATTAAAAAAACGATGTTCTTTAAATTCTTGATTGGCTGTTACTACATTGGGTATGTAACAACCGGTTCCAACTATTTTAATTGCCATGGCATTTATATTTGTTGTTTTAACGGGTAAATGTATAAAACTTTATAAATCAAGCTAAATAATTACCTTGTTTTTTTTGTTATACCTATTCTTAATAGAAAATTGTTAATATTTACGGTGCATTTTTAACGGTTTGGCTATGCGTAGTGCGGGATTTCGAAACGATATTTTTTCAATTTTGCACTATTTTTTTTACTACTATAATTCTCATATTTAGTGCTTTACCCGCATTACGTATAGCCTTTGTTACAAGCTGGCTTTCTTTAATCTTTCAATTTCTTTTCTTATTTCATCAATAATTTCTTTGTTTACAATATCTTTTTTATTTCCGGTTCTTGCAGAAAAAATAACAAAAACTTTTCCGCCGTATTTTTCTTCAAAATCTTGAAAACTACCACTCATTCTTTCAGTTATTTTGTAGTTTGCAAAATTTGCATTTGCTGTAATTGGCTTAATTTGAATGCCAAATGCTTTATCTCCAACTTTTCCAATGTAATCTATGTCACCAGCGTGGTCTAATTCAGGATCGCTTTCTTCAAATTCAACTTCCGGAAATATTTTTGCAAGTCCATCATTTACTACTGATTTTTCAAGCAAAAAGCCATCAAATGTTCTTACAATAGTCACTTGATATATGTATTCTTTACAATCTTCAAGCGATAAATCTTGAAATGCAGCTGTCCATTCAGGAATTACAACTTCCGTTATTTTAGAGTATAACCTTTCCCCAAGTTCTTCTAATGTTTCTTTTGTAATCTTTACCGGCTCTTTTGTCTTTGTGTAAGCTTTTTCAAAATAGAATTGTTCCCATTCTTCGAGTGCTTTGGGTTGGCATTCTCTAATAAGTGCCATAACTTCACCAACCTTACTTGGTCTTGTTAATTGGTAGGTATTGCTTGCATAATTCAAAACCTTTTCCTTTTTCCCAAAAGACTTTCCGTATTTTTTGATTTGTTTTTTACTCATCTGTATTATCATTGCTTTAAATAATTTAGAAATCTTTCTTTCGTTTTGTATTGGTAAGACATTTCAATTTCCGCCAGTCCATTTTTAATCAGATGAGCATTTAGGAATGTTTTGTTTTTTAAATAGACATAAGCCATTAAATGATTGTCTTTATCGTGTTTTATTTCATCAAATTTTAAGAAAACTTTTTGACCTTTTGTTTTTAGTTTAAGAAATTCCGTTGCTTTTCCGTTTACTTCTTTTTTCTCTTTTACGCCAATTAAACGAACAATCAAATCATTATTTAATTTTATCAATTCAGGACTAATTATTTCTTTTACAGAATAGTATTCTTCTCGTTGAGTTGAGCTGTTTTTATCAATTTTAGAACCGAATTGAAGTTTTTTGGGGTCTGTCTTTTTATCGAATTTGTGGAAATCTTTAAAAACATAAGGTAATTTCTCTATTTCTTCTTTAAAATCAATTGTTGGTGTTTCTTCCAATATTTCAAATTGATTAAACTTGTCGTTCTCAATATTTAATTTTTTCTTAATGAATGGCAAAAACTCTTTATTTATTTCATAACCAATAGAATTTCTACCAAGATTTTTTGCTGCGAGAGAAGTGGTGCCACTTCCAAGAAATGGGTCAAGAACAGTATCTCCGACAAATGCAAACATTTTAATTAAACGTTTTGGCAATTCTTCCGGAAAAACTGCAATATGTCCGTCTTGTTTCGCACCGCCAAAATTCCAATGTCCGGCAAAATAGGTTTTCCATTCTTCCTTGGTCATTTTAGATTTTTCCTTAATTTCTTTGCTTGGTCTTTTGGGTGTTCCAAGTTTTTTAAATATTAGAATAAATTCATAATCAATTGAAATTATACCGTTTCTTGGTGTGGGATAACTTCCCATCAAAGAAGCTCCGCCGGTTGTATTGGAAGTTGTCTTTTTTTGCCAAATAATTGCTCCCATATAATCAAAACCAATACTTTCACAAAATTTGATTATTTCTGTGCGTATTGGAATTACTTTATACCTTCCGTAATAAACTGAACGAGCAAATTGGTCTCCAATATTTACACATAATCTGCAACCATTATCAAGCACCCGATAACTTTCTTTCCAAACAAGATTTAAGTGATTTATATATTCTTCATAGCTATCATTGTAACCAATTTGGTTATCTGCACCATAATCTTTCAGTTGCCAGTAAGGCGGGGATGTAATAATCAGTTGCACAGATTTGTCAGGGATATTCTGCATTTGCCTACTGTCTCCGAAAATTATTTTATGTCTTGTTTTCTCTATCATTTTAATTCCTTTATTTCTCACAAAGGTACTTCAAAATAATCTTGTTTAAAAAATTTCTTCTATGCTCATTTTTTTAGCTTGCTTGTAACGAAATGCCATTACTTCTTTTACTTCTCCAGATTTTAATTGTAATTTTTCTCCTCCTATTCTAACACGCACTAACCGTAGGGTGGGAAACCCCACAGCTGCAGTCATTTTTCTAACTTGTCTAAACTTACCTTCGGTTAATGTGATGGAAATCCAAGAGGTAGGACCGTGTCGGGCATCTCTAATTTTTCGAAATCCTATAAAAGGGTGTTGTAAATCGTTGGGTAACAAACTTGCTTTGCAAGGTTTTGTGGTGTATTTTTTTCCGTGTAATCCTATTTCAACACCTTGTGTGAGATGCGTAACCACTTCTTGTGTTATAATACCATCTACCTGTACATAATATTCTTTTTCTACTTTTTTTGAAAGAATTGTATAAGAAACTTTGCCATTTGTGGTGAGAAATAACAATCCTTCCGAGTCTTCATCTAACCTTCCTATTGCCATTGTTTTTTCGGGAAAATCATACAGCGATCCTAAGAGTTTTTTAGTGCTTTTTCGTTTTCCGTTATAAATAAACTGACTTAGATAGCCATACGGTTTATGCAAAATAAAATGGCGATGTTGCAAAGCGGTTATTCTTTCTTAATTTCTAATTTTTCGGCAAAATAATCGCAAAAATCGCGCATAGTGGCACTCATTTTTTCATCGTTTGTAGCGCGCTCAAAAGTGGTTGCCATAGCACTTAATGTTTGATGAAAAAATTGCTTCATTTCATCTACGGGCATCTCTTTTGTCCAAAGATCGATACGCAATGTTTCTTTAGCTTTGTGATCCCACATAGAAAGCATCATTGCTTTAGCCGGCATGTTATCGACTCCGCCATCTTGCGCAGACCAATGTATTTCTTCCGGAATTCTGTTTTCGTCTAATGCTACTTTTATGGTTATTTCGGAAGTGTTTTTTTTAGACATCATTTTTTGGGTTTGTATTTAGATTTTTCAAAAATTTGTTTTGCATCTAATAGCATAAGTTGTTTGAGGTTTGTCGTAGGATTTTTTTTCATAAATCGTTTTACAATTTGCCAACCTAAATAGATTCCTACTCTTCCCGGCGATTCGTTATCTATTTCTAAATAAAACTTAGAAAAAGGTGCCGGTTTAATAAAACGCGTATCCAGTTTTGGGTCGGTACTAAAAAGCAGTTCTTTTTCTACAAAATAGCGCCACATTTCGGTTTCGTTTTCTTTTACCCATTGCATTTGTTCCGGGGTATAGCCTATAATTTGTGCTTCGGAAATTTTGGGCAACCAGATTTGTTTTAAATAAAGTTCTTTGCCGTAAAAAATAATTTTGTCCAAAAAAGTATTTGATTTTGGTTTTGCAATAAACTTTTTTGCATAAACCGAAGCCACATCGACTTGTAGTTGCGTTGGTGATAAATTTTGTGAGACGTATAATGGCAACCCTCTATAAAACTCATGGTTAACACCTAAATAATTATCGATACCAATTACGAGAAGCGTATCGGAAGCAAAAACCTTGTTTTTGTAATCCACATCTGAAAGTACGGTATAAACATTTGGTTCACGAAATTGCGGAAAGTAATATTTAATATGCTGAAACAAAGGCTCTAACTGATTTTTAATTATTTTATCATCTGAAAACACGTTATTAACTTCGGTTATCATCTTGTGTTGAAGCGTATCGTTCATTCTGTTTATCCAAATGCTGTCGGGATATTTTTTCGGGAAAAAAGCAGGGTAGTGTTTTTTTAACTGAGGTAAATCTTGTGGTTTTGCATTACCAAATAGTAAATCAAAACGTACTACATCAAAAGAAACCGGAATGGCAGCAATTTGTTTTTCAATTTTATCACTTCCGGAAGTGCAAGAAAACAAGACAGCTCCTATTATTAACAAGTAACTAAAATTAATAAAAATTGATTTTTGCATAGTTTTGTAGCGAAAATAAACAGCCAAAATTATAGCATTTTTTTATTGGCTACAAATGTAATGCAAATGAACTAATTAACAAGTTTTTAAATAATCTATCACACGTAAGTTCAATTAGTAAATGCAACATTTAGGAGCATAATGTAAGTCAATATTCGTTATACCTTCGCTCTTTTTGAGAAGTGAAGCGTAGCGAAACGGAGCAAAAAGAGCGAAGGGATAAACCCTT
>JALWKK010000025.1 GCA_027081505.1 Flavobacteriaceae bacterium | reverse complement strand
TATACAAGTGGGTGGCGCCCCTGAAACCAAAACGATTAATAGATGTTGGCGGTAATGACGGGACGTTTGCTCGTACTGTTTCTAGTGATATTAAACACGTGATTGTTACCGATATCGATAGCAATGCGGTAGATTATAACCAACAGCAAATACAGCAAAATAACGAGCAAAACATGCTTGCTTTTGTGAGTGATATTTTACAACCATCACCCGGAATAGGGTTTAATAATACAGAAAGAAGTTCGTTAATCGATAGGCTAAAACAATACGCACCCGATGTAACGATGGCTTTGGCACTTATACATCACATCACTCTTTCGGGAAATGTCCCTTTTGAAAAATCGGCTTCCTTTTTTGCCTCTTTTTCAAAACAACTAATTATTGAATTTCCAAAACGCGAAGATTCTTGGGTAACCTCTTTATTGGTTAGAAAACGGGAATTTATTAATCATTTTGATTTTTATAATTTAAAAGCGTTTGAAACCGGTTACAGCAAGTATTTTAATATGGAAAAGAAAGAAGAGATTAAAGGCACTAATCGAGTGTTGTATTTGTTTTCGAAAAAATAAAAATTTAGATTAGCCCAAAAAAGGACTTACTTTCGAGATTAAGACGGAATGATTTTAAATTCCGGAAAACGGTAGCATTTCATATTATGCGTAATTTAAAAAACAACCCTCTTTTTATTTCTCTTAGCGTGTTAAGTGTTGGATTGTATGTTATGCTTGCCTATTTTATTGAACGAAGCGACTTTACACTTCTTTTACCGGGTTATACCTTCTTATTTTTTGTAACCTATCAACTTATTAAAACAAGCTCAAACCACTTTTGGCTATTAGCAGGATTAGGTGTTCTTTTCAGGTTGGTTTTTATGGGAAGTATCCCTGTGTTATCGCAAGATTTTTATCGTTTTATTTGGGATGGAAGGTTGGTTTTTCAAGGTGTGAACCCGTATTTGTTTACACCCGAAACGTTTGTAAAAGACGCTTCTTCTTTTTTGCCCATTACCCTTTTTGAAGCACAAGATTTGTATCAAGGAATGGGTGCGTTAAACGGAAGCCACTACAGTAATTATCCGCCTGTTAATCAGTTTTTCTTTGCAATTGCAGCTTTGTTTTCCGGAAAAAGTATTTTGGGAAGTGTGGTGGTTATGCGGTTGATACTAATTCTTTCAGACATCGGAATTCTTTATTTTGGAAGAAAATTGTTGCTGAATTTAGGGCAAAAACCAGAAAAAATATACTGGTATTTTTTAAATCCGTTTGTTATTATTGAAATGACGGGAAACCTTCATTTTGAATCGGTAATGCTGTTTTTTTTGGTCTGGTCGTTGTATTTACTTTACAAACGAAAATGGTTGTTTTCGGCAATTCTATTCGGGTTGTCTGTTTCGGTAAAACTACTGCCGTTATTGTTATTGCCTTTCGTTTTTCAGTGGTTTTATTCATCTAAATTAAAACAAAAAAACAGTTTAAAACTCGTGGGTTTTTATGCAATTACACTGGT
>JALWKK010000024.1 GCA_027081505.1 Flavobacteriaceae bacterium | reverse complement strand
GTAATTTCTCAATCAGTGCCGTTTTCTTTTTAAGAGCTAAGGTGGTTTCTAGCTCAAAATGATGGTCAAAATGATTTTCAATGGCCTGTTTGGATGAATGAGTTACCAAGATAATATCGGTAAACCCGGCGTTAACGGCCTCTTGTACCACATATTGAATGAGGGGTTGATCGACTAAGGTAATCATCTCTTTTGGGATGGCTTTGGTTGCAGGTAAAAAACGAGTGCCTAAGCCAGCAACGGGAATGACAACTTTTTTCATGAAAAAGGTACCTTATTTTTTGATTAAATTAAATTTATACTTTTGATTGAGTGATAAAATTTTAGGGTGTCTATTTTATAGAAGAATGCTGTAAGATGCGTAGTTTTTAGGTGTAAATAAATAACGTCGCTCAACTTTTGTGAAATTTTGTTTTGTATTGAAAAAAGTTTAAAAAAAACTTGCGGCATAAAAAATTATGCCTATAATACGCCACATCAAACGACATGTTTGAGATAAAATTCCCGATTAGTTCAGTTGGTAGAACACCGGACTGTTAATCCGTATGTCGCTGGTTCGAGTCCAGCATCGGGAGCCAGATTTTAAAACCAGGTTTTTTCAGGTCTTTATTTAACTTGATTTGTTAGTAAATAAATTAAGTAGCTTGAAATTCCTGGTTTTTTTTTACTCCTTAAGTCTTTATACGTATTTTTGGTGTATGTCGGTGAATTATTGTGTATTTCGTTTATTTTTTTCTTTTTAATAAAAATACTTACTGTATAATGAGTCGAGAATACACTTTAAATTGTAAAAATGATTAAGGTCGTATTTAAAATTTTTTAAATTGCAATTTTAAAAAAATAGGGAGTTTTTATGACTATGTTTAAAAAGATGGTGCTGGCAGTATCCTTGCTGGTGGCATCGAATTTTGCGAGTGCCGCTGTATACAATTTAAACTTAATTGATAATACGGTTGATACTCAGGTTGTTGGTATTGGAGCACCAGGAACGTTTGGTGATTTGTTTAATTTTACTTTAGCCGAAGATCTGGTTGTGAATCAGGTGTTGGATTCATTGGGTGATTTCGGAGTTCCAAATAGTATAGGTTTTTCATTATACGATACTAACGGAATTGTGTTTGTTGCCGAAGCGGTACCTGGGTTCGATGGTAAGCTACGTATTGAAGACGTGCTCTTGTCTGCTGGTAGTTATGCAACCTATGTTACAGGTATTATGAATGGTCCGTTTGGTGGGTATGCGTTTTCCACATCGGTTTCACCTGTTCCAGAAGCAAGTACGCTTGCGATGATGCTCGGTGGATTGGGGTTGGTTGGTTTTATGGCGCGTCGTCGTAAAGCAGGCTAAATTCTTTGAAAAACTACGGCATTTGAATTTTTATGAGATGTTTGTAGCTGGAAAAGCGTAATAATATTTTTGTTACGCTTTTTTTTTGCCCCGAAAAAGTGCTGTTTGGAGCTGTTTTGGTACTGTTTTTAATTGTGGAAAATATTTGAAGTGGTTTTGATGAGTGTTTTTTGG
>JALWKK010000023.1 GCA_027081505.1 Flavobacteriaceae bacterium | reverse complement strand
AAAATTTTTTGTCCTTGATCGCCATGATAATCAAAAATAAATATGCAAAAATTTATATTTTTAGTTTTATTTCTTTCCTCTCAAATACAAGCTCAGAGTGATAAAAATTTTGTAGTTATTTATAAAAATTTCTTAGTGAGTAAAGAAATTTCACCGGATTCAAACAACAAGGTTTTTGCAGAAAAAATGATGCGTTTTTTTGAAGAAGTAGAATATAAATTACAAGTTGAAGGCATAAAGTCTGATTTTGAGGTTATAAGGAAGATGTCATTAGGCAATGGGTTTTATCCGGTTCAAAAAACGGCGGAAGGAGTGAGATATTATGTAGATGATAAAGTATTTATTGAACAACGCGAAGCCTTTGATGAAATTTATTTAATAGAAGAACCTGTTGCTAATTACAATTGGAAACTTTACAATGAAACCAAAACCATTTTAGGATATACTTGCTATAAAGCTGTTTTTGAACGTACAAAAGTAAATCCTGTTAAAATTGAGGCTTGGTATGCACCTAAATTGCCTTTTAAGTTTGGACCCAAAGGATATAACGGATTACCCGGATTAATTTTGGAAATAAAACAAAATGACAAACATTATGTAAGAGCAATTAAAATAAATTGGGACGAAGAAACCTTTGTCATAAAACCCGCTACCGGAAAAAGAATTACCAAAAAAGAATTAGATGCCAAATTTCAAAAAGCTATCGAGGAAATGAAAACAATGAGAAACTAGGCTTTTTAAAATTTTTTAAAAAAACTACCGAAGAATTTGCACAACTGTATATATATTCGTCCCCATTATTAACCAAAAATTTATATATTTACGAAAAAATTAGTTTTATTAGCATTAGTTTTTGTTTCTAGTTCTACAAACAATAATGAAAAAAATGGATCTGTTGAATTGAATCTTAAGACAAACACCTCGTTTAACTTTAATAAGTATGAATTTGATGGCAAATTAATGACAGCAGGTGAGATTCGTAATTTTGTGTTGAAAGATTTATTAACAGGCATTAATCCTCGTGAAGAAAATATTACAATAGAACAAATGAATAATTATTTAACTAATGAACATGGTATTTCTGTAAATAGGGCGGAAATATACGATGTGCCGGAAGATTATTTAACTAATTCCTCAATTATCTCTGATAATCTAAGGTTTGTGTATTTTGAAATTTACAATGAAATTTCAAACACTTATGCATTAGATGAGAAAAAAGGTATTATATATTCTTATTTGAACAGGATAGACAGCTTAAATTTAACTTCCGAAGATAGATTGATATTATCTAATTCTTTATCTGTTTATTTAAGCTCTCTTGATTTTTGGAATGTGGGTTATGGATCTACATTAATAGATATTAATTACAATTCTCAAAATAAGGATTGTGGTGGAGAGGTAGCTGGAACTGATTGGGCATCGGCGGTTATTGGCGGAGCTCTTGGACCCAATCCTGTAAGTGCATTTTTGGTGCCGTTATAGGTTCGGCTTGGGAATATGCCACAAATGAGGGTTGTTGGGAAGAGCAGGAATAATAACTTATAAAGTGATAATAATTAAATGAATTTTTTTAAAAATAAATTTCAACTATTTTTGTTTAGGGCTGTCTTTTTTACAATGGCATTATTGGTTTATCGTCTTGCAGTAATAAACTTATCCCGCAAAATAATAGTACTTGCTTTTATTGCCGGATTACTGTTTTCGGGGGTAGTATATTATTTCGAGAATCATCACAAGAAAAAACAGTAGTACAAAAAAACACCTAACCTGCAAGGTCTTTACGACCTTGTAGGTTTTTTTATTAATGAAAAGTAAAACAGTTAAGGAGCCGAGGCATTTTTATTATAAAACGGAAGCAATAAAAAAGACAAGCCGCCAAAAAAGATAATCGAAGCAATATTAGATGTCCATACAATCCAGCCAAAAGCTGTTCCTGCGGTTTCGGCAATACCGAAAACAGCAAGAATTCCGGCAACAAAAAACGGATACGAACCAAAACCGCTATTGGTAAATGCAAAAGCAAAACTTCCCACCACAAAAGTAATAATGATGGTACCAAAAGAAATTGCAGCCGTTTCTTCAAGCGCAAAAGTTGCGGTATAGAATGACAATAAATACAATCCCCAAATAATAAACGTATGAAGTAAAAAAGCTTCCTTTTTTTTCATTATTAAAACGCTTAATACACCGTCTTTAAGACCCAAATAAAAATGCTTCACTTTTTGTTGCAATTTAGATTTCGAAAATTTTAAAAACAGAAAAAACACAAGAGCTCCAATAGTTAAAACACCCAATCCTAAAGCTATTTTTGAAGGTTTTATGAGTTGGGTTAAGTAGCTATAAAGTGTGTCAAACTGTAAGAGCAGTGCAATAGCCGTAAAAGCAAAAAGCATAATAACATCTATAACTCGTTCCGAAATAATGGTTCCGAAGGCTTTGTCAAAAGAAACATCTTCGTATTTGTTAATTACTACGGCTCTGGATACTTCACCGCTCTTGGGGATAAAAATATTCATTAAATAAGCAACATAAACCGCCATAAAATTATTGAAAAGTTTGGGTTTGTAACCCAACGGTTCTAACATAAAATTCCACCGGTAAGCTCTAAAAATATGACTGAGTAAACTCAAAAAAACCGATAACGCAACAATGCCGTAATCGGCTTTACCAAAATAATGTTTAACTTCTTGTAATTGTTGCGGAGTAAATTTTGAATACGAATAATAAATAAGAAAAATTCCCAATGCCAAAGGCAAACCTATTTTAAGAAATTTGGCAAAGGATTTTTTCATAATAAAACAGGAGCTATTATGTAAGCAGGTTGTTTTCTTCGTTCGGGAAAACCAAAGCGGGTTTAAAATTTTTGGCTTCTTCAACCGTCATAATTGCATAGGTGATAAGAATAAGCACATCACCGGGAGCAACTTTTCTGGCTGCAGCACCGTTAAGTGTAATTTCACCACTCCCACGAGGTCCGGGTATTGCGTAGGTTTCTAATCGCTCACCGTTGTTGTTGTTTACAATTTGTACTTTTTCACCCTCTATAATATTAGCCGCATCCATCAAGTCTTGGTCGATGGTAATACTGCCTATATAGTTAAGATCGGCTCCTGTAACCTTAACTCTGTGTATTTTAGATTTTACTACGTGTATTTGCATAGGGCAAAGATACTTAAAAGATTAAATAATTGTTATAAAACTTTGGATTCCAAAAATCACACCAAAAAATTAGTTTAGAGCCATATTGTCTATAAGCCTAACAGTTCCTGCATAAACTGCTATAAAAGCCCTGTAAGATGTGTTTTTTTGTTTTCGTTTAGCCGTTTTAAGTGTTTTTTCGTTGGCTATCTCAAAATATTCCAGTTTCAAAAAGGAGTGTTTTTTAAATCGGTTAGCAACCAACTTGGTGAGTTTAGGAATACTTAAATAATTAAATTTTTCTTTTACTTCTGTAAGTGTTTGGTAAATAAAAGCCGCTTCTTCACGTTGTTTTCCGGTTAATCGTTTGTTACGGGAGCTCATTGCCAATCCGTTGGGTTCTCGTACAATGGGGCAACCCACAATTTTCACCGGAATATTTTCAATTTCAACCAGTTTTTTTATAATTTGAAGTTGCTGAAAATCCTTTTCTCCAAAATAAGAAACTGTAGGTTCAATTGTTTTAAATAACATAGAAACTACTGTTGCCACACCGTCAAAATGCCCTTTTCTGTACTTGCCTTCCATCCGGTTTTCCAACCCGCCAAATCGGTATTTTTTAGATTTAACCAAACCATTATAAAACGCTTTTGCTTCGGGAGCAAAAACAATAATTTTATCGCTTAAAGTTGCCAGTAGAGCAACATCATTTTTTAGCGTTCTGGGATATTTTTCAAGATCGGTTGCATTGTTAAACTGAGTGGGGTTAACAAAAATGCTAACCACTACACAATCATTTTGGGTTAACGCTCGTTTTACCAAAGATAAATGTCCCTTATGCAAAGCGCCCATAGTAGGCACAAAACCTATGGTTTTGGCGTTTTTTTTGTAGTCCGAAAGGGTTTTTTGAAGATCGGATTTTAATGTTAGAACATTCATTGTAAAAATAAAATAATCGACAATATTAATATAATAAAGTCAATCTACATAAAATTTCGTAATTTTGCGTGTTTTTTAGAAATGATAAACAATGTAACTTTTCAAAAAAAACAAATTAAAGAACTTAATATAAAGTTTCAAATACAAAAAAAACAAGTATGAAAGATAAAAGAATCCTGTTTGTTTCTTCCGAAGTAATGCCGTACCTTCCCGAAACAGAGATTTCTTCCATGTCGTTTGAAGCCCCGCGAATGGTGAATAGAAACAGTGGTCAGATTAGAATTTTTATGCCTCGTTACGGTAATATAAACGAACGGAGACACCAACTACATGAAGTAATTAGGTTGTCGGGTATGAATCTGGTAATTAATGATATGGATATGCCACTAATTATTAAAGTTGCTTCCATCCCAAAAGAACGAATGCAAGTATACTTTATCGATAACGAAGAGTACTTTAAACGAAAAGCTACCTATGCCGATGAAGATGGAAATTTCTTTAAAGACAATGATGAGCGAGCCATCTTTTTTGCAAAAGGAGTAATCGAAACGGTAAAAAAATTAAATTGGGCGCCGGATATTATTCACGTTCATGGTTGGTTGGCATCCTTGTTGCCACTTTATCTAAAAACCTATTATAAAAACGAATCTTTATTTGAAAACAGTAAGATTGTAACATCAATCTATGAGGAAGGTTTTACAACCAATTTGGATAAAAATATTATAAAAAAAATTGCCTTTGATGAAATAGACGAAAAATTAATATCCGAGCTAAAAAAACCAAACTATGTAAATTTAATGAAAGTCGCTATTAATAATTCTGACGCAATTATTTTAGGTTCAAGAGATATACCCGAAGAATTAGAGCAATATCTTAAAACTATCGAAAAACCGGTGTTAAATTTTCATAAAATTGAGGACTTTCAACAGGCTTATTTGGATTTTTACAACACAAAAGTATTATAAGTCTTTTAAGCTAAATAATTCGTAAAAAAAAAATCTTTAAAAAGCCTTAATAAATAATGATTTTTCTGCGATTGATTTATCAAATAATAAAACACATGAAATCAAATAATAGTATCTCGCTTTTTAGTATAATCTTAGTTATATTTCTTTCGCTTGCATCGTGCAACGAAGATTTTTCAGAGATAGGAATAGATGTTTTAAACGGACAAGAAATACGGGGAAGCCTTGATAACTCCAAAACCGTAATTGCTTACAGCCGAAAACTTCTTCCGGTTGCAACCAGCAATATGCCGGTGTATCAATTAGGGATCTATAACGATCCTGTTTATGGAAAAACCACAGCAAATTTTTTAACACAAATAGGTTTGTCTAACCAAGACCCTACATTTGCACAAGACGAAATACAAGGCGAAATAGTTGTAGATAGCGTTTATTTGTATCTTCCGTTTTTTTCAACCATACAAACACAAGACGAAACAAATACCTATGTATTAGACTCTGTTTTCGGTAATCAACCCATAAATATTTCGGTTTACGAATCTACCTACTACCTAAACACTTTCGACCCCAATACCGGTTTTGAAGAATCTCAAAAATATTATTCAAATCAACAAAGCCTTTTCGAATCGCATCTTTCTTCTTTATTGGTAAATGAAACCGATTTTACACCAAGCAACGAAGAAATCATCCTACGACAGGAACTTAACGAAGATGAAACAAATGCATTAGACACACTTAAAAGATTAAAACCGGGAATTCGGGTAGCTTTAGATAATGCATATTTTAAAGAAAAAATAATCGATAAAGAAGGCGAATTGGAACTTTTTAACCAAAATAATTTTAAAGACTACTTTAGAGGGATTTACTTTAAAGCCTCATCCAACAATGATGACGGAACAATGTTTTTGTTTAAAACAGACGAAGCAAACATAACCATTAGCTACCACTACCAAATTCCGAAACTGGATGAAGAAGATAATCCTGTTTTTGACGATCAAGGAAATCCCGTTTTAAAAACCGTTAACAAAAACTACACACTAACACTCTCGGGTGTGCAAACCAACGTGTTTGAAAATACTATCCCTCCCGCCATACTCGGCGATTTGGCAAGCCCCAATACAGCACAAGGCGAAGAAAATCTATACATCAAAGGAGGTGACGGAATTATGACAATTATAGAATTATTTGGACCCGATAACGACCAAAACGGAATTGCAGATGAATTAGATGAACTCCGAACCAAAAATTGGCTCATCAATGAAGCAAATCTAATATTTTATGTGAATCAAGATATGGTAACAGGAGGCGATGCAGAACCCGACCGAGTCTTTTTATACGATCTAAAAAACAACGCCGTTTTAGAAGATTTTTCAAGAGATTATACAATCAATTTATTACCTAATATTGCCATAAATAAACATCTTGGAATATTAGAAAGAGGAAGCGATAACAACGGAGAGTACTACAAAATTCGAATTACAAACCACATAACCAACTTAATCAATAAAGACTCTACAAATGTACCCCTAGGCTTGGTAGTAAGTCAAAATGTGATGCTTGCAAACTTTAACGACCTAAAAGAAGAACAATCGCCCTTAATTACAAAATTACCTGTTAGTAGCATTGTTGCTCCAAAAGGAACTGTTCTTTACGGAAATACAGCTACAAACGAAGAAAAAAAATTAAAACTTCAAATCTATTATACAGAACCTAATTAATTATTGCTTATTATTATGTGTGGAATTGTTGGCTACATAGGAGAAAAAGATGCTTATCCGGTTATACTAAACGGTTTAAAAAGATTAGAATATCGAGGATACGACAGTGCCGGTATAGCCTTATACGACGGACAAGACATCAACCTATGTAAAACCAAAGGGAAAGTAGTCGATTTAGAAAAAAAAATTTCCAAAAAACAATCCAATAAAGGGAGCTTAGGCATTGGTCATACCCGCTGGGCAACCCACGGAATACCCAACGACACAAACTCACATCCACATCTTTCAAACAGCGGTAATTTGGTAATTATTCATAACGGAATAATCGAAAATTATGCCTCTATAAAAAAAGAACTACAAAACAGAGGATATACCTTCACCTCAGATACAGACACCGAAGTTCTGGTAAATCTTATTGAAGACGTAAAGAAAAAAGAAAATGTCAAACTGGGTAAAGCAGTACAAATTGCTTTAAACCAAGTAGTAGGAGCCTATGCAATAGCTCTTTTCGATAAAACCAAACCCGACGAAATAGTGGTTGCAAAACTCGGAAGCCCGTTAGCAATAGGTATTGGTAAAGAAGAGTTTTTTATAGCCAGTGATGCCTCTCCATTTATCGAGTTTACAAACAATGCTATCTATCTTGAAGACGAAGAAATGGCAATAGTAAGAAAAGGAAGAGCTATCGAAGTAAGAAAGATTAAAGACGATTCTGTTGTTGCACCGTATATTCAAGAATTGAAACTTAACCTTGAGCAAATAGAAAAAGGAGGTTTCGACCACTTTATGCTAAAGGAAATATACGAACAACCCACCGTAATAAAAGACACCTACAGAGGACGATTGTTACCCGCCAAAGGAATAATAAAATTAGGAGGTTTAGAAAATTATATCGAAAAATTTACCAATGCAGACCGAATTATTATTGTTGCTTGCGGAACCTCGTGGCACGCCGGATTAGTAGCCGAATATATTTTTGAAGATTTAGCTCGAATTCCCGTTGAAGTAGAATACGCTTCCGAATTTAGATACCGAAACCCCATCATAACCGAAAAAGATGTCGTGATAGCCATATCACAAAGTGGCGAAACTGCCGACACACTGGCGGCAATTAAACTGGCAAAAGAAAAAGGAGCATTCGTTTATGGTATTTGTAATGTCGTAGGTTCAACGATTTCAAGAGAAACCCACAGCGGAACATACACACACGCAGGTCCCGAAATAGGAGTGGCATCTACCAAAGCATTTACAACACAAATTACCGTGCTAACAATGATTGCCTTAAAATTGGCAAAAATTAAAGGAAGCATCTCAAATGCCAACTATATGCTTTTGCTTCAAGAATTGGAAATGATACCAGATAAAGTTCAAGAAGCCTTAGAAACCGACCCGAAAATTAAAGAAATTGCGAGCATTTTTAAAGATGTTAGTAATTTTTTGTACTTAGGTAGAGGATATAATTTTCCAGTTGCCTTAGAAGGCGCCTTAAAATTGAAAGAAATTTCCTACATTCATGCAGAAGGATATCCTGCTGCCGAAATGAAACATGGTCCCATTGCACTAATAGACGAACAAATGCCCGTAGTAGTAATTGCCGTAAACAGTAATCATTATGATAAAGTGGTAAGTAATATCCAAGAAATTAAATCCCGTAAAGGAAAAATCATTGCTGTTGTAACCGAAGGAGACACAACGGTTAAAGAAATGGCTGATTATATTATGGAAGTGCCCAATACACCCGAGGTGCTTACGCCATTAGTAACAACAATACCGCTTCAGTTACTTTCTTATCATATTGCTGTCATGCTAGAAAAAAACGTTGACCAGCCCCGAAATCTTGCAAAATCAGTAACCGTAGAATAATTTTTTCTTTTGGTTATTTTTGTAGAAAATCAAATTTATGTATATTGGAACTTTAAAAACAAAACAAACAACCCCTATGAAAACAATTTTTACAATCTTTAGTTTATGCTTTTGCGTTATAGCAAGCGCACAAACAACAATTACAGGAAACGTAGTTGATGAAGCTTCAGCACCGGTGGCAGGAGCAAATGTTATCGTCGATGGAACAGCTACAGGAACAGCCACGGATTTTGATGGTAACTTTAAGCTTACCACTGATAAAAATCCACCTTTTTCTATCACTATTAGTAGTGTTGGTTACCAAAGTGAAACACTTCAAGTTACTACAAACAACCAATCTTTTTCGGTTGTTTTAAAAGAAGGAAACGAATTGGATGAAGTGGTGGTTTCTGCTTCCAGAACACCGGAAAGTGTGCGTGAATCTCCGGTAACTATCGAACGTTTTGACGTAAAGGATATCAAGTACGCAACATCACCTAACTTTTATACCAGTTTAGAAAATTTAAAAGGAGTGGACATTAATCGAAGCAGTTTAACATTTAACTCCGTAAACACCAGAGGATTTGCAACTTTTGCAAACACACGTTTCGTACAACTCATAGATGGGATGGACAACGCCTCTCCGGCATTAAACTTTGTTCTGGGTAACTTTGTAGGTCTTAATGAACTTGATATACAAAGCGTTGAATTGATGCCGGGGGCTTCCTCAGCACTTTATGGGGCAAATGCCTTTAACGGTATTTTGTTTATGACCAGTAAAAACCCTTTTGACGAAGCCGGACTAAGCGCTTACATAAAAACCGGACTTACTTCACAAGAAGAAGCCGGAGATAATAAGTATTATGACTTCGGTGTACGAGCTGCACATAAATTCAGCGACAAATTTGCGGCAAAAGCATCTTTCTCTTACCTGTACGGAACAGAATGGTATGCGTCAGACACAAATCAGTATGACCTTACCGCTCCCGGATATGCAGACCAAATAACCCCAATCGAAAACGGAGGCTTAGCTCATGACGCACTAAATATTTATGGTGATGAAGTTGCCGTAAATATAAATGACGTAGCACAAACACTTGAAAGTATGGGATTAATCCCAGCCGGAGCCAGTAACCTAATCCCTTCTGTAAAAGTAGGTAGAGACGGCTATTTTGAAAGAGATCTAACAGACTATGTCGCAAAAAGCGGAAAATTTGACGGCTCCTTAAATTACAGACCTTGGGGCGATGATAAAGAAATCGTTTTTAACACCCGCGTAGGTTTTGGAAATACTATTTATCAAGGCGCAAATCGCTACCAACTCAAAAACTTTATTATGTTCCAAAACAAATTGGAATTTAGAGGAGACAACTTCTTCTTACGTGGCTATTTAACAACCGAAAATGCCGGCGATTCTTACGATATGCGCTTTACCGGAATTAACCTGGCCAAATATAAAGCTTCAGAATGGTTTGGCACCTACGTAGGGGCGTATCTTCAATCTGTTTTAGGAGGAGTTCCCAGTACTCAAGCCCACAATATTGCCAGAGATGCTGCAAACGATGCCTATACTCTTGTTCCCGGAACACCCGAATTTGAAAGAGAATTTAACCGAATCGTAAACGAACCCGATGTTTCAAGAGGTTCTAAATTTATAGACAGAACCAAAATGTATGTTGCCGAAGGAAACTATAACTTTAAAAAATTACTGAATGATGTTATGGACTTACAAGTAGGTGCTTCTTATAGGCAATATTCGCTTAACTCAGAAGGCACTATCTTTACAGATTATGACGGACCCATAAACTATAACGAATACGGAGCCTATGTACAAGCAGTAAAAAAGCTTTTGGATGATAGATTTAAAATTACTGCCTCAATTAGGTTTGATAAAAACCAATTTTTTGATGCTACCTATTCTCCAAGAGTCTCTTTTGTTTATGCTGCCGGAGAAAACAAACAACACAATTTTAGAGCTTCCTACCAAACCGGATTTAGAAATCCCGATACGCAGTCGCTATTTATCGGCTTTAACGTAGGTAGAGCATTACTTGTTGGTTCGGCACCCGATAATTTAGACAGAAGATTACCGGGAACCACTCTCACCGCAAGAGACGCCTATTTTAATGCTTATTCACTGGCATCTGTTCAACAATTTGCCGCAACCGGCGACCCTACAGTATTACAAGCTGTACAAACACCGCTTGTAGAACAAGAAAAAGTACAAGCAATCGATATTGGATATCGAGGAAAAATAGGACCCGTAAATGTCGATATTAACGGATTTTATAATATCTATAACGGCTTTATAAGTAATAAATTGGTCGTATCTCCTGTTTCCGGTAGTACTGCCGATGCCTCAGGCATTCAAGATTTGGCAACCGGAAACACACAAGTTTTTCAGTTATACACCAACTCTCTGGCAGATGTAACCTCTTACGGTTTAGTGGCAGGTCTTTCAACCAAATTTGCTAAAAAACTCAGATTCGGTGTAAATTATACACTATCGGAATTTGATTTTGACCAAGCTTCAGACCCCGATTTTAGAGCGCAATTTAATACTCCAAAACACAGAATAAAAGCTTCCTTGAGTAGCCAAAAGCTATTCAAAAACTTTGGCTTTAGCGTTGACGCTCGTTGGAGAGATCAATTTCTTTGGGAATCAAGTATAGCAAATGCGGTAATGCCGGAAGCAACTGTGATAGATGCACAACTTAATTACACGGTACCTTCTATTAAATCCACATTTAAAATTGGAGGGACAAACCTTGGAGGAGACGAGTACCAAAGCGCTGTAGGAACCGGAAACATCGGCTCTATGTACTATATTTCTTGGACTATTAATAACTAAAAAAACAATCAACGATGATACTAAATAAAATTAAATATTTTTCAATTTTGTTAATAGCATCTGCTATTACAGCCTCTTGTGAAACTGAAGATTACACTTTTCCGGCAGAAGAAGCACCGGCACTTGAAGCCGGTTCTGCCAACCTTTCTAAATATGTATCTGTAGGAAATTCGCTTACTGCCGGCTATACAGACGGTGCATTGTTTGTTGCCGGACAAGAAACAGCTTTTCCTAATCTGCTTTCTCAAAAGTTTGCATTGCTGGGTGGAGGCGAGTTTACACAACCGCTAACCAACGATAACACCGGAGGTTTAACACTAAGTGGAGTTGTTATACAAGAACCCCGATTAATTTTTGACGGCGCAGATATTGTACGGTTAAACGCAACACCTACAAACGAAATTTCATCACCTAATCAGGGACCTTATAACAATATGGGAGTGCCCGGAGCAAAGAGTTTTCACTTATTAGCCAACGGGTATGGAAATATAGCCGGAGTACCTACGGGACAAGCAAATCCGTATTTTGTTCGTATGGCTTCAAATCCTAACGCATCTGTGTTAGAAGATGCCGCCTCGCAAGGAGCTAGTTTTGTAAGTCTTTGGATAGGAAATAACGACGTACTGAGTTATGCAACATCAGGTGGAGCCGGAGTAGATCAAACCGGAAACCCGGATGTTACTACCTACGGAAGTAATGATATTACAGATCCAACTGTTTTTGCCGGAGTTTTTAATACACTGTTAAACACTCTTAGTGCAAACGGTGAACAAGGTGTTGTACTTAATATTCCTGATGTAACATCAGTTCCTTATTTTACAACAATACCTCATAATCCGATACCGCTCGATGCAGCTACGGCAGACCAATTAAACCAAGCCTATGCCGCATACAATCAAGGAATGTTACAAGCTGAAGCAGTTGGAGTTATTTCATCTGAAGAAAGAGCATTACGTACCATTAATTTTGTAGAAGGACAAAATGCAGTAGTAATGATTGATGAGTACCTTACAGATCTATCTGCTTTCGGAGCCCCTTCAATTAGACAAGCAACACCCGAAGATTTAATCGTTCTTCCTGCAAAATCGTTTATTGGCACGTTGGTTAACGATGATCCAACACTCATCAACGGCGTTTCAGTTCCATTGGCAGATAATTGGGTACTTACTACAAACGAACAAACCGAAGTGATGAATGCTACCACAGCATACAATCAAACCATAGAAACTCTTACCGCTCAAAAAGGTTGGGCTTTTATAGATGCAAATAACATATTGCTGCAAATGGCAAATGGAGGAGTTATGTTTGACCAATATAATATGACAGGTCAGCTGGTTTTCGGAAATATGTTCTCATTAGATGGTGTTCACGTATCGGCAAGAGGAAACGCCTTTATTGCCAATGAAGTGCTTAAAGCCATAGATGCCACTTATGGCTCTAATTTTGAAGCCGCCGGAATGTTGCTAAAAGCAGACGATTTTGTAACGATGTATTCGCCTAGCTTATAAAAAACAATAAAAAAAAGTTGTTAAAAGTCGGAGAATATTCTCCGACTTTTTTGTAAAAAAATGTTTATAAACAGTTTCGGTATTTTTAATTAAAAGTATATCTTTGCCCCGTTTTAAAGAAGAATGCTTTTTTAAGCTAATAGTACTAAAAAATAAATACTTAATAATGTCACAAGTTACAGGAAAAGTTGCACAAATCATTGGTCCGGTTGTGGATGTAACATTCGAAAACGGAACCGAGCTACCAAAAATTTACGACTCGTTAGAAGTTAACAACAACGGAAACCTTTTAATATTAGAAGTTCAATCGCACATTGGAGAAAACACCGTACGAACCATATCCATGGATTCTACCGATGGATTAAGTAGAGGTGTAGAAGTAAAAGCTACCGGAGCACCAATCCAAATGCCAATTGGTGAAGATGTTTACGGAAGACTTTTTAATGTGATTGGTGATGCCATTGATGGTATTGGTAACTTACCTAAAAGCGGAAAAGACGGTTTACCCATTCACCGTGAAGCGCCAAAATTTGAAGACCTTTCCACTTCAACCGAAGTACTTTTTACAGGTATTAAAGTAATTGATTTGATTGAACCTTACGCTAAAGGAGGTAAAATTGGTCTTTTTGGTGGAGCAGGAGTTGGCAAAACAGTACTTATTCAAGAATTAATTAATAATATTGCAAAAGGTCATGGAGGACTCTCGGTTTTTGCCGGAGTAGGAGAACGTACCCGTGAAGGAAACGATTTACTTCGTGAAATGTTAGAATCAGGTATTATAAAATACGGGGATGACTTTATACACTCTATGGAAGAAGGAGGATGGGATTTAAACAAAGTTGATAAAAACGCCTTAAAAGAGTCTAAAGCAACTTTTGTTTTCGGGCAAATGAACGAACCTCCCGGAGCGCGTGCTCGTGTGGCATTGTCCGGATTAACTATTGCCGAATATTTCCGCGACGGAGCAGGAGACGGTCAAGGAAAAGACGTGCTGTTTTTTGTCGATAATATTTTCCGTTTTACACAAGCAGGTTCTGAGGTATCGGCACTACTTGGACGTATGCCTTCGGCGGTGGGTTATCAACCTACACTGGCAACCGAAATGGGAGCGATGCAAGAACGTATTACCTCCACCAAAAGAGGATCTATTACTTCTGTTCAAGCGGTTTACGTACCTGCAGATGATTTAACAGACCCGGCACCGGCAACAACCTTTGCCCACTTAGACGCAACAACCGTATTGTCCCGTAAAATTGCCGAGTTAGGTATTTATCCGGCGGTAGACCCATTAGATTCTACTTCCAGAATTTTAACAGCAGACATTCTGGGAGAGGAGCATTATAACTGTGCACAACGTGTAAAAGAGCTTTTACAACACTATAAAGAATTACAAGATATTATTGCCATTCTCGGTATGGAAGAACTTTCGGAAGAAGATAAATTGGCAGTGGGTCGTGCGCGTAGAGTACAACGTTTCTTGTCTCAACCCTTCCATGTAGCCGAACAATTTACCGGAATTCCGGGATGTTTGGTAGATATTAAAGATACCATTAAAGGATTTAATATGATTATGGATGGTGAATTAGATCACTTACCGGAAGCCGCTTTTAACCTTAAAGGTACTATTGAGGAAGTTATCGAAGCCGGTGAAAAAATGCTTGCTGAAGTATCATAAACTACAAAGTTACTATGAAATTAGAAATCGTATCACCCGAAGCCTCTTTAGTAACAGGAGAAGTCTCTGTAGTAACACTTCCCGGAGTAAACGGAGAGTTTCAGTTATTAAATAATCACGCTCCTGTTGTATCACTTTTAATGTCCGGTTCGGTTAAATTTGAAGGGGAAGTTACTTTTGCCGAAGGATTTGAAGATAAATTTACAAAGGAAAACAACTCCAAATGGTCACTTCCTATTTCTAGTGGAACAATGGAAATGAAAGATAACAAAGTAATTGTTCTAACAGATTAATATTTGTTTTCTTATAAATAAAAGTAAAACCCTCGATTTTTGAGGGTTTTTTATTACTAAAAATCGGTAGTTTCGTTTTCTGGCAAGAGTTTAATGGTTTGTTGCGGCTCTTCAATGGTTATTTCCATTATTTGGTACGTCCACTTACCATCGTTTTTTTGCGCAACAACACGAAGCGTTCCGCTTGCTTTTGAACCTTCTACCGGAATATCAAAATTGGCATTTCCACTATTATTTGTAAGATTAATACCTCCTTTAACCATACCGGATATCTCAATAGGAGTTCCTAAAATCTCTTTTGCTTGACTGTTTTCTTGCATAAGCGTAATGGCTTCTTTATAAGGCACAGATTCCTTAAACATCGAGGTGATACCTACAAACAATGAGCCGGCAAAAACTACAGCTGCAATTATAATAAGTAAGCAGCCACCTGTTGGTACCGCCCACTTCCAATTTCTGGAAAACCAGTTTTTGTGTTGGATAGTTTCGTTCATATGAGTTTATTTTTAATAATGTTAAAGTTAACAATTTTTTAAAATTATAGTTTATTTTTGCCCGCTAAAATATTTATGTATGAAATGAGCATAAACTTTTTTAAACATATCTTATCGTGGATAATTAAAATGTGTTTATGTGAAAACGAAGTGGTTCCGGATGTGTAAAATTATGGAATTTTCTTCAATATCAAATAATTACAAATTTTTAAACAGATGAAAAAAGTAGTAGCAATAAGTGTTTTTCTTTTTAGTAATTGGGCGATTTCTCAAAACGATTCAATTCCCGAAAAATTAGAAGAAGTTATTATTTCTTCAGAAAGAATAGACCTTCCTTTTTCTGAAAACTCCAGAACTATTCAAGTGATTTCTTTAGAAGAAATTCAACAAAGTACCGCAACCAATGTAGCCGATTTACTCCAAAATAGCGCAGGAATAGATGTGCGAAGAAGAGGAACAGACGGAATGCAGTCTGATATTTATATTAGAGGCGGGCATTTTAACCAAACTCTGATTTTAATAGACGGTATTAAAGTAGAAGACCCGCAAACAGGGCACCACACCATGAACGTGATGCCCCCGCTTGAAAATATCGAACGTATTGAGATTATAAAGGGTCCCGCTGCCCGTGTGTTTGGACAAAATGCTTTTTTGGGAGCCATTAATATAGTTACAAAAAAAACCAAGAAACAACAGGTAAATGTAACGGCACAAGGAGGCTCTTTTGAGCGTTTGTTTTTTGGTGTAGATGCTTCGGTATTAACTAAAAAAGCAACACATCAGTTATCGTTCTCTGACAATAGCAGTAACGGATACCGCCCCAATACCGATTTTAAAAACCGAAATTATTTTGTAAAAAGTACTATTAATACCAAAAACAATCCGTTTGAAGTTCTTGCTACTTTTCAAGAACGAAAATTCGGGGCTAATAATTTTTATACCAACAATCCGGCTTTTAACGAATACGAAGAAACTCAAACCAGTATCGTAGCCGTTTCAACAAAATACCAAACCGGAAAATGGCAACTAAAACCTTCGGTTTATTGGAAGCGCAATCAAGATATGTTCTTGCTAAAGCGAGAAGACCCGAGCTTTTCCAGAAATTTTAATATTTCAAACAAAGTAGGAGGGCAACTAAATTCGTCTTATACATCCAAGACAGGTATTACGGGATTGGGAGTGGATATTTCGCAAGTAACCTTGTCCAGTAATAATCTGGGCAATCAACAACGTACTATGATAACCGCTTTTGCCGAGCATCGGTTTAGTTTACTTCAAGATAAATTGGATGTTACGCCGGGCGTTTCGGTAAATTATTTTTCAGATTTTGGTTTTCAATCTTTTCCCGGAGTGGATGTAGGATATAAAATAAGCAAAGAAGTAAAGATTTACGGAAATGTAGGTTATTCGTACCGGATTCCTACCTATACCGAAATGTATATTTCTATTCCGGGTTTTCTTTCGGGAAATCCCGATTTGCAACCCGAGAAAGCTTTTTCGCAAGAAATAGGAGCAACCTATCGCAATCGTACTTTTAACTTTTCTACTGCTTTTTTTAGAAGAGCAGCCGAAGACTTGATAGATTATATTAAACAAACCGAAGATAGCCCGTTATTTATAGCGCAAAACATTAGAAAAATTACCACCATTGGTTTTGAGATGAATACATCATATTCTTTTTCTGTAAATAATACCAAACAAACACTTAATTTTGGTTACACTTTTTTAGACGATGACTTTTTCGATTTAGATGTTTTTGCTTCCAGATATTTAATAAACAGCAGTATGAAACATCAAGTGGTTGCTTCGGGTAATTTTAACTTTTTTAAAACATTGCAAACCGGAATTTCATACCGGTATGTGGAGCGACCTACCAATAGTTATAATGTTGTAGATGCTTCGGTAAGAGCAACCGTTAAAGGGTTTACGTTTTCGGTAATAGGAAATAATATTTTTAACGCCTCGTTTGTTGAAAAAGCAAATGTGCCTATGCCAAAAGGGAATGTTTTGTTTGGTATAAAGTATCGTTTTCAATAAATAAATTTAGTATATTAGCATAAGCAAAATGTTTCAATGAAGTTACAACCCGTAGATACTGTCGATACCTTAACCAAAGAGGAGTTTATAAAAAACTATTTTAAGCCTCAAAAACCGGTTGTTATTAAACATTTTGTCGAGGATTGGGAAGCGGTTAAAAAGTGGGATTTTAATTATATGAAGAAGGTAGCCGGAGATAAGATTGTTCCCTTGTATGACAACCGTCCGGTAGATTATAGAGATGGTTTTAATGAGCCTCATGCTACAATGAAGATGAGTGAGTACATAGATTTACTCCAGAAAGAACCTACCAAGTACCGCATTTTTTTGTGGAATATCTTAAAAGAAGTGCCCGAGTTGCAAAACGATTTTTATTTCCCGGATTTTGGAATCCGTCTTATGAAGGGCTTGCCTATGCTGTTTTTTGGCGGTGAAGATTCTTATACATTTATGCACTACGATATCGATTTGGCAAACATTTTTCATTTTCATTTTCAAGGAAAAAAACAAGCCATTTTGTATCACCCTGACCAGACCAAGTATTTATATAAAATTCCGCATTCTTTGATAACAAGAGAAGATATTGATTTTGTAAATCCCGATTACCAAAAATGGCCCGCCTTAAAACACGCCAAAGGTCTTGTGGCTAATTTGGAGCATGGAAATGTGCTTTATATGCCCGAAGGTTATTGGCATTTGATGCGTTATATCACCCCCGGTTTTTCTATGAGTTTGCGCGCCATTGCCCGAAATCCAAAAAATTTATCGAAGGCGGTTTACAATGTTTTTATTATGCGCCATTTCGATAATTTAATGCGAAGAATAAAAGGACAAGCTTGGATAGATTGGAAAAATGAAAAAGCCATAAAGAATACTCAAAAAGCTACAAAAATGTGAGTTCATTTACTTTTTCCCAAACCAAATGACTTTCCCAGCCGCGATAAAGAAGATAATCGGCTAGTTTTTTTCGTTTTTTTTGTAAGTTTTTTTCCGAAGAGAGTTGAAGTAGTCTTTTTTCAACTAATATGTTAAAGGTTTTAAAATATTGGTCTTCAGGGATTTCTTGCAGGGCTTTTTTAATGTTATAGGGAGTAATGTTTCGTTGTTTCAATCCTCTAATAATACGTTGTTTTCCCCATTTTTTTTGGTTGAATTTTCCTCGAGCAAAACTTTGAGCAAATCGGGTTTCGTTTAAAAAGTTGTGTTGTATTAAATGCGTTATTATTTGATCAATTGCCAAAGGAATTATTCCCATTTCCTTGAGTTTATTAGCTACTTCTTTATGACAACGTTCTTGATAGGCGCAGTACTGCTCAAGTTTGCGGGTGGCTTCTTCAACGGTAAAAGATTTTTGATGTTTCAATTTTTTTTGATAGTAGATAAGGTTGTGTTTAAAATTAGTAAAATTAAAAAACCCTCCAATACAAAAGCAATGGAGGGTAAGGTTTTATTTAATCTCGTTACCATCTTTATCAAAAAAATGATATTCAAGATACGTGTAAGCATCTCTCGGTTGAATTTTTATCCATCTTTTGTGCTCCAAAAACCACTTGGAACGCACAGACGGAAAACCTTTTGTTAAAAAGGCTGCTATAAAAGGATGTGTGTTTAAAGTTATCTTTTTATAGTCTTTTTTTACAAGGCGCTTTACCTCGTCGTTAATTTTATTCACCAGTACGATTGGCGCTTCAATTTCGCGATTATCCTCGCCATTGGAGTTGGGATCTTGTTCACGAGTTTTGATATTCATTTCGGGACGTACCCTTTGGCGTGTAATTTGCACCAACCCGAATTTACTTGGAGGTAAAATTTTGTGTTTTGCTCTGTCGTCCTTCATTTCTTCTCGAAGGTGGTTATAGAGTTTTTTTCGATTTTCGGCGTTTGCCATATCAATAAAGTCTACCACAATAATGCCTCCCATGTCTCTAAGCCGGAGTTGTCTGGCTACTTCACTGGCGGCAATTAAATTTACTTCTAAAGCGGTTTGCTCTTGATTGGTAGATTTATTGCTTCGGTTACCACTGTTTACGTCTATTACGTGCAATGCTTCGGTATGCTCAATAACAAGATAAGCGCCTTTGCTACCCGATACTGTTTTTCCGAAGGATGTTTTGATTTGACGATCTATTCCAAATTTCTCAAAAATCGGAACTTTAGAATTGTAGTATTTAACGATATTCTCCTTTTTGGGTGCAATTTCCTGCACATAATCTTTTATTTGTAAATAAAGGGTTTCATCATCGATATATATTGATGAAAAATTATCGTTAAAAATATCTCGAAGTATGGAAGCGCCTCTATTTAATTCGCTTAACACCTTTGAAGGATGGTGTGCTCCTTGTAGCTTTTTACACATCGCGTTCCAGCGTTGCATTAGATTTTGTAAATCTTTATCCAGTTCTGCTACTTTTTTACCTTCTGCTACGGTACGTATAATAACGCCAAAACCTTTGGGTTTTATGCTTGTTACCAAGCGTTTTAACCGTTCTTTTTCTTCACGAGATTCTATTTTTTGTGAAATAGAAACGCGATCTGAAAACGGAACCAAAACAATGTAGCGTCCGGCTATAGATAGCTCGGAGCTTATTCTGGGACCTTTTGTGGAAATGGGTTCTTTTACGATTTGTACCAGAATAGATTGATTGGATTTTATTACTTGTGTAATGCTTCCGTTTTTATCAATCTCTTTTTCAAATGGGAAATCCTTTAAAGAATAATCTTTAAGTTTACCTGTGCTTACACGTTTTACGAATTTCAAAAGCGAAAGAATTTTGGGTCCTAAATCATGATAATGCAAAAATGCATCTTTTTCGTAACCTACATTAACAAAGGTTGCGTTAAGACCTTGAACAACTTTTCGGGTTTTGGCTAAAAACACATCGCCAACCGAAAATTTGTTATTGTCTTCCTCTTTATGTAATTCGATTAGTTTTCCATCTTTTAAAAGGGCAAAATCAACTTCTTGTGAACTGGATCTAATAAATAATTCGTAGTTCACGTGTCATTAATTTTAGTCCCGATGTTATATCGGGATGGATTAAACAATTTTTTATCACAGGTTTTTTGTGTTCACAATAAATGCGAAAAAAACCGTTGAAAATTTTTTTTGCAACGAGTGCATTAAATTTTCGCTTTCAAAGAACTTTTTAGATAGTTAAACAGCGAAATTATTATTTCTTGTTTTTATGTCTGTTTGCTCTACTTCTTTTTTTTCTTTTATGAGTAGCTATTTTTGCTCTTTTTCTTTTTTTACCACTAGGCATATAACTTTTTTTAACTATTAATATTAAGATACTTTTACTTTTGTTTTTACACCTTCTACAAATATTTTTGCAGGTTTAAAAGCCGGAATGTTATGTGCCGGTATTTTGATAGTTGTGTTTTTTGAAATGTTTCTTCCGGTTTTTTCAGCTCTTTTCTTTACGATAAAACTTCCGAAACCTCTTAGGTAAACATTTTCTCCTCCTTCAAGTGAGTTTTTAACTTCATCCATAAAGGTTTCAACAGTTGCTTGAACATCAACTTTTTCCATTCCTAATCTGTCAGAAATTTTTGCTACAATATCTGCTTTAGTCATTTTTTTTAAAATTTATTGTTATTAATTAAGTTTTAACTTTTTTAAGAGACGGCAAATATAACAATTTTAAATACAATAAATCAAATGGTAAACTATTAAAACCAAATTATTTACCATAAGGTTGCTTTACTACTGATAATTTAATTGTTTGTTTGTTTGTTTTGTTCTTATTTTTAAAATTGTTAGTCGCTTAATTTAACTAAAAAAGTTGCGTAACGTTTCGATTTTAATCTTCCGTTTGTGTAGATAAATACTATTTTTGAAAAATGATAAAATCAAGTTTAGAATTTAGCGAAAAGCTTATAACTTGGTATTTGGAAAATAAACGTGAGTTGCCTTGGAGAGATAGAAAGGATGCTTATGCTGTATGGTTATCTGAAATTATTCTACAACAAACCAGAGTTGCTCAAGGGTTACCTTATTATAATAAGTTTATTGCGGCTTTTCCTACAATTTATAATCTTGCAAATGCTACTCAAGAACAGGTGTTAAAACTTTGGCAGGGTTTAGGGTACTATTCCAGAGCAAGAAATTTGCATTCCACTGCACAACATATTGCGTTTAACCTAAATGGGAAATTTCCTCAAACTTACACAGAGTTGCTTTCTCTTAAGGGTGTTGGTGATTATACGGCAAGCGCAATTGCTTCAATTTGTTTTAATGAACCCACAGCAGTTGTAGATGGTAATGTTTTTCGGGTTTTGTCTCGTTATTTTGGTATCGAGTTGCCTATTAATTCGGCTTCAGGGAAAAAGTACTTTAAAAAATTATCACAATTACTTATAGATAAGAAAATGCCGGGTACATACAACCAAGCTATAATGGAATTTGGTGCACGATATTGTGTGCCTGTAAATCCTAATTGTAAGAATTGCATTTTTTCTAGTTCTTGCCGGGCTTTACAAAATAAAAGGGTAAACACACTACCCGTCAAGTCAAAAAAACCGAAAATAAAAAAAAGGTATTTTAATTATTTGGTGTTTTTTTCTGAAGACAACAAAACAATATTTCAAAAAAGAGTAAAGAAAGATATTTGGCAACATTTATATGAATTTCCGTTAATTGAAACAACAAAAATCCTAACTAGCGCTGCATTACAAAAAGAAAAAACCTTTATTAATCTTACAAAAAAGCAAACTATATATTCGATTGTACGTTTTAACACAAAACCCGTAATTCATAAACTTTCGCATCAGCATTTAAGCACTACTTTTTGGGTTATAGAGACATCTTTATTACAGAGAGAAGACGTTATTAGTATTGATGAAATACACCAATATCCCGTACCTACGCTTATTGATGATTTTTTGAATTCATTTTTTAGAAATTAATTAAAAAAAAACGTGTATATTTAGTTCACAAAATATAACTTTGTAATTTATAAACTATTAAAAGGTATGAACGGAACAGTAAATAAAGTAATGTTAATAGGGCACACCGGTGATGAAGTAAAAATGCACTATTTTGATGGAGGAGGCTGTATAGGACGGTTTCCTTTGGCAACAAACGATAGTTATACAAACCGGACAACGGGAGAGCGTATAACCAATACCGAATGGCATAACGTTGTTGTGCGAAATAAAGCAGCCGAGATATGTGAAAAATACCTTAAAAAAGGAGATAAAGTTTATATAGAGGGAAGAATTAAAACCCGAAAATGGAAAGATGATCAGGGCAATGACAGGTATAGTACAGAAATTCAATGTACCGAGTTTACTTTTTTAACGCCTAAAACCGAAAATACTTCTTCGCAACGACAAGAAGTTGCCACAACACAACCTCAACAGTCACCGGAAAATCAACCTCAAAACACATCTCAAACAGATGAGTCTGTCGCTAATGCCGAAGATGATTTGCCTTTTTAATCAAGTATAACCAAACTAGTTTTAATTGGATATAGAACCTCCCAGTTTATTGTTTTTTTTAACAATTACGTCATCCTACATTACCGCAGGTGTGCTGGTTCTTGTTTTATTAGCTTGCTCGGCACTCATTTCGGGAGCCGAAGTGGCTTTGTTTTCATTAACTCCAACCGATTTTGAAGAAGAAAAAAACAACAATAATCTCCGGCGAGTTAAGTTGTTGTTAGATAAACCGAAAAAACTATTGGCAACTATTCTTGTTGCTAACAATTTTATCAATATAGCTATTGTTTTGCTCTTTAATTCTTTAGGAGAAATACTTTTCAGCACAATTATTACAGATTATTACGGAATTAACCTTAGGTTTATTGTTGAGGTAGGCGTTGTAACATTTTTAATTTTATTATTTGGAGAAATATTACCTAAAATATATGCAACAAGAAAAAGTCGTTCTTTCTCGTCTTTTATGGCGATGCCGTTATTTGTGTTAGATAAAGTTTTAACACCGGTAAGCGTGCCTATGAGTAGAGCAATTGCATATATTCAAAATAAATTCGGAAAACAAAAATCCGGTATAAGTGTCGATCATCTTTCACAGGCGCTTGACCTTACCTCAAAAGAAGACACCACTCAAGAAGAGCATAAAATTTTAAAAGGAATTGTTAATTTCGGAAATACCGATGTTAAACAGGTTATGACACCTAGAATGGATGTTTTTGCGTTAGACAAAAGTACACCTTATAACGAAATTATTTCGCAAATTATAGAACACGGTTTTTCAAGAATACCCGTTTTCCAAGAACAGATAGACACCATAGTGGGTGTTTTATATGTAAAAGATCTGGTGCCTTATATAGATGAAGCTAATTTTGACTGGACATCCATACTTAGAGAACCCTATTTTGTTCCCGAAAACAAGAAATTAGACGATCTCCTTAATGAGTTTAAATCTATGAAAATGCACCTTGCTATTGTTGTAGATGAATATGGCGGAACCAGCGGACTCATTTCTCTGGAAGATATTATAGAAGAAATTGTAGGTGAAATTAGTGATGAATTTGATGATGAAGAAATAATTTATTCAAAACTAGATGATAATACCTATGTTTTTGAAGGCAAAACACCCTTAAAAGATTTTTATAAAATTATTAAACCCGAAAGTTCTTCACTATTTGATGAAGCAAAAGGAGAAGCCGAAACACTTGCCGGATTTATTTTAGAAATAGCTCAAGGATTTCCTAAAAAAAACGATACAATAGTTTTTCATAATTATACGTTTACTATTGAGGCTTTTGATAATAAACGTATAAAACGTATAAAACTTACCATAAATTAATGATACATAAATCTGTTTGGCTACTTTTTTTAGGATTAACGATTATTGGTTGTCAAGAAGAAACGGTTATTAAACCTGCGGCTATGTTACGATTAGAGTATCAACAGCCGGTTTATTCTACTGTAAAAACAGACTGTCCGTTTACTTTTGAAAAAAATAGCATAGCCACCCTTGAAGACTTGGGGAGGTGTAAATTAAATATAAACTATCCCAAGTTAAAAGCCACTTTGTATTTAACTTATATGAAAGTACACGAATCAAACCTGGATTCGTTATTACGCGATGCACAAAAACTAACGTATGACCACACCATAAAAGCACAAACAATTCTGGAACAACCGCGTGTAGACTCCATTAATAAGGTATATGGTATGTTGTATATGATTAATGGAAATGCCGCAACCCAAACCCAGTTTTATGTAACCGATAGTACTCGTCATTTTTTAAACGGTTCGGTTTATTTTAAGGTAAAACCAAATTTTGATTCTGTTTACCCTGCTGTGGTATATTTACGAGAAGATGTGCGTCGTTTGATGGAAACAATTAGGTGGAAATAAAAATCCTCCCAAGCATAAGCAGAGGAGGATAATACGTATTTGATTTTATAATTTATTTGGCTTTTTCAGTAGAAGTTTTTTTACACTCTTTTTTCTTCTTACAATCTTTTTTGCTCTTTCCGCTACAGCCGGCTTTCATATTTCCTGCATTTGCCTGAGATTTATCACCCGTCTTACATTCTTTTTTCATTTTCATTTTGCACTCTTTCTTATCTCCTTTTTTACACTCTTTTTTGTCTTTTCCGGCACAACAGGCTTTTTTGCAATCCTTATCACACCCTTTTTTTGCCCCGTTAGTAGTGAAAGACTCAACGGTTTTCATGCCGGATACCTTATATTGTTCTCCGGTTTTTGTAACCGTTTCTTCGAGAGCGTTTGTGTTTACAGTTGCTTCATCGTATTCTACCATTGCCAGTTTTTTATCAAAATCAACTTTGGCAGATTTTACTCCTTCCATTGTGGAAAGTTTTTTCTCAATCGTTTTTGCACAGCCTATGGCACAAGTCATACCCTCTATGGTAAATTCGGCTTTTGCTATTTTGGCATTTGGATTAATATCGTTTTTGGAAACCGTTTCTTCCACGGCTACGGTTTTGGTTTCGGGTTCTTTGTTTTCGTTTTTACAAGATACTATCATCAAGGAAACAAAAGCAAGACCTAAAAAGAATTTTACTGATTTCATTTGTAAATTTTTAAATGTTAATTTTTTCAAAAATAGTAATATTTTGGTTTTTCTTATCATAAAAAACGCATTTTTGTGAAAATTATAACATATAATGATATCC
>JALWKK010000022.1 GCA_027081505.1 Flavobacteriaceae bacterium | reverse complement strand
ATTACCGCATTTACTTCTTTCATTTTTTCGACTACGTTTACTTCGCCGACTGCCGATGCGTAGTAGGTTCCGCCGTATTTTTCGGTAATATCTTGCAAAGCACGAGAAGAGGATAAATTTGAAACGGTGTTTCCCGGTGTGTTTTGTAATACGTAGTCGGCTACGGCTACTAAAGTATATTCTTCGCCAAACATGGTTCCGTTTTCATCTACAAAAGCCAATCTATCTACATCGGGATCTACTACAATTCCGAAATCGGAATGGCTACTAACCACTTTTTTCATTAAGTCACCCAAATGTTCTTTAAGCGGTTCCGGGTTGTGCGGAAACTCCCCATTTGGTGTACAAAATAATTTTACGGGTTCTACGCCCAATGCTTCAAGTAGTAGAGGAACAGCAATTCCGCCAGTAGAATTTACGGCATCTACCGCAACTTTAAATCCGGCTTTTTTTATTGCAGAAACAGTTACTAAATCCAGTTGTAATATTTCTTCAATGTGCAAATCTATATAGGCTTCATTTTTGGTGATGGTTCCTAAATCGTCAATTTCTCTAAAAATCATAGCATCACTATTGGCGATGGTAAGGATTTGTTTGCCCGCTTGAGCATTTAAAAATTCACCTTTATGATTTAAGAGTTTTAGAGCGTTCCATTGTTTTGGGTTGTGACTTGCTGTAAGAATAATTCCGCCATCTGCGTGTTCCATTGTTACAGCCATTTCTACGGTTGGTGTGGTGGATAATCCAACATCTACAACATGAATTCCCATACCTATAAGCGTGTTCATTACCAATTGTTGAATCATTTCGCCCGAAATTCGTGCATCTCTACCTACCACAACTTTGTAATTTTGCTTGTTGCGTTGTTGTTGTATCCAAGTTCCGTAAGCGGCAGCGTATTTTACGGTATCGATAGGAGTGAGGTTGTCTCCTTCTTTACCGCCAATGGTTCCTCGTATGCCCGAAATAGATTTAATTAATGTCATAAAAAGAAAATTTGTACAAAGATAAAAGGAATTATAGTTTTAAGTAGTACAAATTGGTTACTAACAAAAAAATAGTTTTTAAGCTTAATTAGGAGGTGATTCGTATTTGATGTATATTTACACCAAATAAAATAGTATGTCAAGACAAAGTATAACATTTACCGAACCGAACAACGAATGGCTAAAAGCCCAAGTAAAAAGTAATGAATATTCAAGCAAAAGCGAATTAGTAAACGATTTAATTAGACAAGCCAGAAAACAACAAATCCAAATTGATTGGGTTCGTGCTAAATTAGAGAAAGCTGAAAATAGTGGATTTACGGATGACAATAAGAACAAAATTTTAGCTCAATCAAAGTCCTCTTTGAATGGCTAAATATCGATTAAGTAACGAAGCTAAAAATGATTTAATACGTATTCATCATTACGGCGTTGAAAAAATTGGAATGATTCAAGCCGACAAGTATTTTGAATCGTTTTTTGAATGTTTTGATATTATTGCAGAAAGACCTTATTCTTTTGAATCGGTTGAACATGTAAGAAAAAATTATAGGCTTTGTGTTTGTGGAGTTGATAGCATCTACTTTAGGGTTAATAAAGATAGTATTGAGATAATGGCAATTGTTGGAAGACAAGACTTGAATAACATATTATAATCTGAAAAAGTAACGTCTTTTTTTAAGTAAAAAGCGTTACTAAGTCTAATTCCACCTATATTTATTCATATCGTTTTTACGCCAATACCAAGCCATTATAAAGCCAAACAAAGCACCTCCGATATGTGCCCAGTGTGCGATTCCCATAGGTGATCCCGAAATTCCGAAAAATAAATCCATTAAAATTAATCCAGGTATAAAATATTTTGCTTTAACGGGAATCGGAAAAAAGATAAGCATTAACTCGGCATTGGGGAACATCATCCCAAAGGCAACTAAAATACCGTAAACAGCACCAGATGCTCCTACGGCAGGTGTATTATAAGCTTGAAAAAACTGTTGTGATAGGTTACTCCCAATTTCAGGTATGTTTCTATAAGAGCCTTCTTGAAGCGTTTCGTTTAGTAACTCCCAAATTTGATTAGGCGGATATCCCAATGCGGTAAGGGCATCAAAACCTTGATGAAATTGGTAGTAGTTGTAAAGGGTATGAATAAGTGCAGCTCCCAATCCGGCAGAAAAATAAAAAAACAAAAATTTATTTTGTCCCCAACGCATTTCTAAAGGCGAACCAAACGCCCACAATGCATACATATTAAACAGTATATGCATAAATCCGCCGTGCATAAACATATGCGTAATGGGTTGCCAAACCTGAAAGTTCGGACTTTCAAAATAATAAAGCGAAAACAACTTATAAGCGGTTTCTCCCAGTATTTGCGAACCTATAAAAAATATTACATTTATAGTTATGAGTGTTTTTACTGTATCTGTGATTCGTCCCATAGTTTAAAATTTTGCATCTATTTCTTTTGCTTCAATTGTAACCAGAACCTTGTGATTGTTAGGACAAACCGTAGGTTCTTTACATGCAAATAGTTGGTGAATAATGTGTTCTTGTTCTTGAGTGCTTAATGATGTACCTGTTTTAATAGCCAAACTTTTGGCAAGTGATTTTGCCAAAATGTCGTTTACGCTAAAACTTGCTTCGGGGACTTCGTTTTGAAGGTCGAAAATAAGTTGGTTTAAGACGTTAGCAATATTTTCGGAAGGAATTCCGGATGGGATTCCTGTAATTTCGGCTGTTTCTTCTTCTAAAACAGAAAATAAAAATCCGGCTTTTTCAAGCGGTTCTTTAACGGTTTGAAGCGTAACTATTTCGGGTTTTGAAAAATCCATAACCAACGGAAATAACAATTGCTGGCTTACACCATCCTCAACGGTCATGTTTTTTAAAAATTCTTCGTATAAAATTCGTTGATGTGCTAAGTTTTGATGAATGAGAATCATTCCGTTTTTAATGGCACTTACAATGTATTTATTTTGAAGCTGAAATGTGTTTTTACCTGAAGATTCGGTTTGTTGGTTATCAAAAAAACTTCCGGTAACTTCTTCGCTTTCAAATTCAATTTCTGAAACAGGCGTATTTTTTAATCCCACATACATAGCTTCCCAAGCAGGATTTTTTTCTTTTTTAAAATAGGATTTTTTGTTTGCATTTGAAGTATCTTCACGAAACGGATTAAACGTTCTATCTACGTCAATTGTAGGGGCTACCGGAGTTTTTTTTTGGTACTCGTAAGGCGTTTCAAAACCCGGATCTTTTTCAAAATCTAAAACGGGAGCAATACTAAATTGTCCAAGGCTGTGTTTTATGGTTGAACGAAGCATAGCATAGATGGCGTGCTCGTTTTCAAACTTAATTTCGGTTTTGGTGGGATGTATATTAATATCTATAGATTGTGGGTTAAGTTCTAAAAATAAAAAATATCCGGGATGGGTTCGGTCTTTTATTAATCCTTCAAAAGCAGAAAGAACGGCATGATGCAGGTATCCGTTTTTTATAAATCGGTTGTTCACAAAAAAGAATTGTTCGCCTCTGCTTTTTTTTGCAAACTCGGGTTTTAAGACAAAGCCGGTAACTTTAACAATATCTGTTTCTTCGGTAACAGGTACTAATTTGGCGTTTGTTTTACTTCCGAAAACACCAACAATACGTTGTCTTAAATTACTAGCCGGAAGATTAAAAACAGGGCTTCCGTTGTTGAGCATGGTAAAGCTTATTTGCGGATGTGCCAATGCCACGCGATGAAATTCATCTACGATATGACGCATTTCTACCGTATTGCTTTTTAAAAAATTGCGTCGTGCCGGAATGTTAAAAAACAAATTTTCAACGGTAATAATAGTTCCCTTTTGTGTTACCGTTGCTTCTTGCGATGTTACTTTGCTTCCTTCAATAATAAGTTGCGTACCTATTTCGGCGTCTTGGGTTTTTGTTTTAAGTGTTACGTGTGCAATGGCAGCAATAGAAGCCAAAGCCTCGCCTCTAAATCCTTTTGTGTGAAGATTAAAAAGATCTTCTGCTGTTTTAATTTTTGAGGTTGCATGTCGTTCAAAACACAATCGAGCGTCTGTTGTGCTCATTCCTATACCGTCGTCTATTACCTGTATAAGTGTTTTTCCGGCATCTTTTACTACTAGTTTTATCCGGGTTGCTTTTGCATCTATGGCATTTTCCAGAAGCTCTTTTACAACCGATGCAGGTCGTTGTACAACTTCACCGGCAGCTATTTGATTTGCAACATGATCGGGTAATAATTGAATAATGTCCGGCATAAATTAATTTGAAAAAAATATTGATAAATCAAAATCAATTATAAATAAAAACAGCACTATTAAAATCGCGATGATAATTATGATGCGTCTTGTAACAATTTTCTCATTAGGTGTTCGTAAATCGTGCCAAGCTTCCCGAAACCTAGCTTTTAAACCTTTGTTTTCTCCCACCGTGCTTCTAAATTTATCAAAGGTATGTTCTATTTTAAAAGGACTTCCCGCTCCATGATGTTTATAATAACGAGGTTCGTAGTTAAATTTTTTGTTTTTCCGAGTTTTTAGCAGTCCCATAATATTTCAATTTCAAAGGTATGTAAAATCAAATACAATGCCGTAATTGTACTATGAAATTTTGTCAATAAACAATAACTGATAAGAAAAGTAAGGCGACTATTTACCTAGCAACCCATTTAATCCCGGGATGTTAGGCATCCCTTCTTTTGCAACAGCAGCCAGCTCGGTTTCTTGAATCTGAGTGGCATTTGCAATTGCTTTATTTAGGGTAACAATTAAGTAATCTTCCAGTTGTTCTTTATCGGTTAGTAAGCGATCGTCAATTTTAATCGATTTAATTTCTCTATTGGCAGTGAGTCGTATAGTTACAAAATTGTCAGCACTTTTCTCTTCAATGAAGACAGTGTCTAATCGCTCTTTTGTTTGCTTTACTTTTTCTTGGGTTTCTTTTAACTTACCCATCATTCCCATTAAATCTCCAAACATAATTTTAATATTTTAAGTTTATTTCAGCAAATTTAGTATTTTGCTAAAGAATAAATCAACCTTTTTATAATGAAATTTTTTGCCACCATTACAATCCTTTCAGTTATTTTTGCAACTTCATGTAAAAAAAATAATTCTAATATAAGCACGTTACAACAAATGAAATTGAGTCCCCCAAAAGCAGATAAAATACCCAAGCACCTTGAAAAACACGGCGATGTGAGAATCGATAATTATTATTGGTTGCGGGACAGAGACAACGAAGAAGTAATAGATTATCTGGAAAGAGAAAATAGCTATTATGACGGTGTTACCCAACATACAGTTTCGTTCAAGAAAAATTTATTTGAAGAAATGAAAAGTAGGATTAAAGAAGATGATGAGTCGGTGCCTTATAAATTAAACGGTTATTTTTACATTACACGCTACGAAAAAGGAAAAGATTACCCTATTTACACCCGTAAAAAAGGAAGTCTTGATGCTCCTGAAGAATTATTATTTGATGTAAATAAAATGGCAGCGGGTTACTCGTATTACCAATTAAGAGGTTTGAGTGTGAGTCCTAATAATAAACTCGTTGCTTTTGGAGTAGATACGGTTAGCCGAAGAAAATACACCATCTACATTAAAAATTTGGAAACCGGAAAGATTTTAAAAGAAAGTATTCCGGTAACTACAGGAAGTGCCACTTGGGCAAATGATAATAAAACGTTATTCTACACCCGAAAGGATGAAGAAACACTTCGAGCGGCTAAAATTTACAAGCACACCTTGGGAACCAACCCTGAAAATGATCCGCTTATTTACCACGAAAAAGATGAGACTTTTAGCACGTTTGTATATAAAACCAAATCAAAAAAATATTTGGTTATCGGTTCGTATAGTACTTTAACAACCGAATACAGAATACTTCCCGCAGACAATCCTAATGGTGAATTTAAAGTTTTTCAGCCAAGAGAAAGAGGATTGGAATATAACATCTCACATTTTGGCGATGCGTTTTATGTGTTAACAAATAAAGATAAAGCTACCAACTTTAAGTTGATGAAAACTTCCGAAACCAAAACAAAGAAGGAAAACTGGAAAGAAGTAATTCCGCACAGAGAAGATGTTTTAATAGAAGGAGTTGAAATTTTTAAAGACTTTATGGTTATAAGCGAAAGGCAAAACGGATTAAACAAAATACACATTCGCCGATGGGATGGAAGTAATGAATATTATTTACCTTTCTCTAGCGAAACCTATACCGCTTACCCTTCACAAAACCCCGAATTTGAAACAAATGTTTTGCGATATAGATACAACTCCTTAACTACTCCGGCTTCGGTGATTGATTTTAACATGGATACTCAAGAAAAAACCATTTTAAAGGAAACCGAAGTATTGGGAGGTAAATTTGATAAAAATAATTACGAAGAAAAACGCATCTGGGCAACCGGACGTGACGGAACAAAAATTCCGGTGTCATTGGTGTATCGAAAAGGAATAAGATTGGACGGAACAAACCCGTTGTTACAATACGGTTACGGTTCTTACGGCAGTACGATAGATCCATATTTTTCAAGTGTGCGGTTGAGCTTGCTGGACAGAGGGTTTATCTTTGCCATTGCGCATATAAGAGGAGGAGAGTATTTAGGGCGACAGTGGTATGAAAACGGAAAACTATTAAAAAAGAAAAATACATTTTACGATTTTATAGATGTTTCAAAACATTTAATTAAAGAAAATTATACTTCACCGGAGCATTTATACGCAATGGGAGGCTCTGCCGGAGGATTGTTGATGGGAGCGGTAGTAAATATGGCTCCCGAACTATATCATGGTGTCGTGGCAACCGTACCCTTTGTAGATGTTGTTACCACAATGCTGGACGATAGTATTCCGTTAACTACCGTTGAATATGACGAATGGGGAAATCCTAATGAGAAAGAATACTATCTTTATATGAAATCCTATTCGCCTTATGATAATGTTGAAGCGAAGGCTTATCCTAATATGCTTGTTACTACAGGTTTACATGATTCGCAAGTACAATATTGGGAACCTGCAAAATGGGTAGCAAAACTCAGAGATTTAAAAACAGACAAAAACATCCTGTTGTTACACACAAATATGGAAGCCGGACATGGCGGTGCTTCAGGAAGATTTGAAACCCTTAAAGAGATAGCAAGAGAATATGCCTTTTTATTAGATTTGGAAGGAAAAACCGAGTAGTTTAATTTTTTTACCGTAAATTTGTACGATTTTTAAATCGAGAGGAAAATACATCCTTTAGGATTTAATAAAACATCTTTTTATGAAAGAAGAATTACAAGCCTGCAACAATGTGTTAGAGCTTATAGGCAATACACCTCTAATTAAGCTTAATAACATTACTTCCAACTTAAAAGGAACATTTTTAGCAAAAGTAGAAGGATTTAATCCCGGACACTCCACCAAAGACAGAATCGCACTTTACATTATTGAACAAGCCGAAAAAAAAGGATTACTGAAACCTGGAGATACCATTATTGAGACAACCAGTGGAAATACCGGATTTAGCTTAGCAATGGTTAGTATTATTAAAGGATACAAGTGCATATTGGCAGTAAGTAGCAAATCGTCAAAGGACAAGATAGATATGCTTACTACAATGGGAGCTACGGTATACGTTTGTCCGGCTCACGTACCTGCAGATGACCCAAGGTCTTATTATGAAGTGGCAAAACGCCTTCATAAAGAAATACCCGGCTCCATCTATATTAACCAATATTTTAACGAATTGAATATAGATGCTCACTATCAATCTACCGGACCGGAAATATGGAAACAAACCAAAGGGAAAATTACGCACTTAGTTGCATGTAGCGGTACCGGAGGAACAATTTCCGGTATTGCCCGTTACCTTAAAGATCAAAACCCGGAAGTACAAATTATAGGAATCGATGCTTATGGTTCTGTATTAAAAAAATATCACGAAACCCGTGAGTTTGATGAGTCTGAAATTTATCCCTACCGAATTGAAGGGTTAGGAAAAAACCTTATTCCCACGGCAACAGATTTTGACAATATAGACCGTTTTATAAAAGTAACCGATGAAAATAGTGCGCATACCGCTCGTGAGTTGGCCAAAACAGAAGGTTTATTTGTAGGTTACACCAGCGGAGCCGCTATGCAAGGAGTAAAACAACTGGCAGAAGAAGGAATTTTTGATGAAAACAGCATTATAGTTGTTGTTTTTCCCGATCACGGTTCTCGTTATATGAGTAAAATTTACAGCGACGATTGGATGAAACAACAAGGGTTCTTAGATGCTGTAAACGTCGAAACTACTGAAATAGAATATATTAAATAATTAAGTTAAACAATATATATTAAAACCGCTGTAGAAATTAACCTTTACTGCGGTTTTTTTGTTGACAATAATTTAATACGATAACCGGCGTGTTTCAATTATTTGGTTAATTTTGCACCGAAACAACACAAACAATAATGAGAGATTTATTTGATAAAATCTATAAAGACAAAGGACCGTTGGGAAAATGGGCGGAAGTAGCAGAAGGATACTTTGTATTTCCAAAATTAGAAGGTGAGATTTCAAACAGGATGAAATTTCAAGGCAAAGAAGTAATTACTTGGAGCATAAATGATTATTTAGGATTAGCCAATCACCCCGAAGTAAGAAAAGTAGATGCCGAAGCGGCAAAAAAATACGGCTCGGCATACCCTATGGGCGCACGCATGATGAGTGGTCATACAGAATTGCATGAACAATTACAAAACGAACTGGCTGCTTTTGTAAAAAAGGAAGCCGCTTATTTATTGAATTTCGGATATCAAGGAATGGTCTCTACCATCGATGCGTTGGTGTGTAAAGACGATGTGATAGTATATGATGTAGATGCGCATGCTTGTATTATAGACGGTGTACGCTTACATATGGGACAACGCTTTACCTACCGACATAATGATATGGAAAGTATTGAAAAAAACCTTAAACGAGCCGAAAAAGTTGCCAATAAAACGGGTGGTGGTATTTTGCTTATTTCGGAAGGAGTTTTCGGAATGCGAGGAGAACAGGGAAGACTTAAAGAAATAGTAGCATTAAAGAAAAAATATAATTTTAGATTATTTGTAGATGATGCGCACGGTTTCGGGACACTAGGAAAAACCGGAGCCGGAGCCGGAGAAGAACAAGGTGTTCAAGATGATATTGATGTTTATTTTGCCACTTTTGCAAAATCTATGGCTAGTACCGGTGCTTTTATTGCAGCTGATGAAGAAATAATTAATTATCTTAAATATAACTTACGTTCACAAATGTTTGCCAAATCCTTGCAAATGCAGTTGGTGGTAGGTGCATTAAAACGTTTAGATATGATACGTACCATGCCCGAGTTAAAAGAAAAACTATGGGAGAACGTAAATGCTTTACAAGGAGGACTGAAAGAACGCGGATTTGATATTGGAACCACACAAAGTTGTGTAACTCCGGTTTACCTTAAAGGATCGGTACCTGAAGCAATGGCATTAGTAAAAGATTTACGCGAAAATCATGGTGTTTTCTGCTCCATTGTAGTATATCCCGTAATACCCAAAGGACTTATTTTATTACGTATGATACCTACGGCTTCGCATACTTTACAAGATGTAGAAGAAACTTTATATGCATTTTCAGCAATACGTGAACGATTGGAAACCGGCACTTATAAACGTCTTTCCGCCCGAGTAGCAGCAACATTTGGAGAGTAAAATTTATACCTTGTTTCTTTAGTTAAAACCAAAAATAACGGGTATTCGGTATTATTCTCCATCAACCTCTGTTATTTTCAAATCATCATTATAAACTATTCCGCTTGTTATTTGTGGCGGAGCATACATCCCAAAGTGTGCTTGGGATAATTTATTAGTTATATTTCCAATATTTGCGTGTGATACTAATTCTCCATTTTGCCATACCTTTGCATAACCGTCATTTCTAAAGTCTAAATAAATTTTTAATTCAACCCATTCTTTTTGTGGGAAAATCAAATCTGTTGTTTGAAAAATACTTGTTTGAAGTCCTTGATCAACGGTATGTTGCAAATGTATAATTCCATTATGATTTAAATTCACCAACACCGTTCTATTCCAATTATCGGTTTCATCATCTGTGAAAGTAGCAAAACTAAACCAATCATCATCTCCACCGCTTGTATTTTCTTGTAATTCCATATCCAACCAAACCCAAATAGTGATATAGCATGGTGTTTTAAAAACTCCTTCCGAAGTGTTTTGAAACTGAATTGTAGGATATCCTCTGTGATTATTATTTATCAAATCTGTTGAAGGAGGGTTTGCTCCGGTAATCCACGCCTTATGGGCGTATGTTCCGGTATATACAATCGAATCAGACAATTCGTGATAAGTTGTTCCTTTATGCCCTTGAGGTGTTATATAAAATCCTGAAAAATCGTTCACACTTTCAAAGGAACTTATAAATTCTTTTTTTTCTTTATTTTCAGATTTTACTAAGTCTTTATCGCAAGAAGTCGAAAATAATATCCCAACAATAAAAATCAATATATTTATTCCAACTATTTTTGCCATATATTTTTTGGTCTTTTTTTAATTCCAATTAACTTAAAATACAGTTATGGTGTTGTATTCCCATTTTTAAGACAATGCTAAAGTAGTCATATTTTTATAATTTTCATTAATTTATTGATATTCAATTTGTTTTATTTTGCATTTTTTTGATTTTTTTTTTTTTTCATCATTAACATGTACAAGATGCCACTTAACCCGCATTATTCATATAAAAACGAAGTGAATTATATAAATCTGCTATGAACAAAGAGAGGAATGCGGGAAACCCCGACTTAGAAATGCCCCAAATTTGTGTGTTTTCAAAATACACAAATTTGTTGGCAGTACTTAGTCGTTTAAAAATTCCGTGAATTTTTCGGGTCAAATAATACAGACTAATAATATCTTGTCTGCTAGTAGCTATTATGGCTTTATTTCTTAAAAAAAAATTACTTACTTTGTAAAATGACGGGATGGCTTTCTTTATTAGTTATTATTATTTCCATTTATTTCGGAATAAGTGTGTTGTTGTATTTTTTACAAGAACAATTGCTTTTTAAACCAGAAAAACTTCCAAAAGATTTTCAGTTTTATTACGACAATCAAGTTACCGAAGAGTATAATCTTACCACTCGCGACGGAGCAGTAATAAACGGATTGCATTTTAAAACCGAAAACCCGAAAGGTGTTGTGTTATACTTAAAAGGAAATAGTAAAAGTATAAAAGGTTGGGGAAAATTTGCTGTAGATTTTACCCGTAACGGCTTTGACGTTATTATGGTAGATTATCGCGGATTTGGAAAAAGCACCGGAAAAAGAAGCCAGAAAAAAATAAAAAACGATCTGCAATTTGTTTACAATAAGATTAAAGAAAAGGTAAACGAAAGACACATTATTCTCTACGGAAGAAGTCTTGGAAGTGGTTTTGCAACCAAATTGGCTTCGGTAAATAACCCCTGTAAACTTATATTGGAAGCTCCTTACTACAGTCTTACCAAAGTAACCAAACGATTTGCTCCCTTTATGCCTTTTTCGATAATTATGCGATATCCTTTGCCAACTTACAAATGGTTAAAATATGTACAATGTCCTATTTACATCATCCATGGTACTAACGATAAACTCATTCCGTATAAAACCAGTGTAAAACTTTCTAAAATTAAACCAAACCTAACCCGTTTATATACCGTAATTGGTGGCGGGCATAAAAATTTAAATAATTTTGAAAGTTATCATAAAATGCTTACCGAAATATTAAACGACAAAAATGAAGATTGTAATTTAGAAGAAAGCAGCTTTAAGGTAGTACATACCTCTAAAAAAAGAAAATGAACCGAAAACCCAACCGAAAAAGAAAAATAATTATCTTCCTTTTTGTAATTCTTAATTTATATGGATTACTTTGTGGCGTGTTGTATTTTTTTCAAGAAAACTTAATTTTTTTACCTACCGTTTTACCTCAAAATTATGAGTTCCGGATGGAATATCCTTTTAAAGAAATTACCTTAAATACCCAAGACGGAGCTAAGCTAAACGGATTGCATTTTAAAGTAGAAAATCGTAGAGGCGTAATCTTATATTTTCACGGTAATGCAGGAGATTTGCAACGTTGGGGCGAAATTGTTTCGTTTTTTGTCAAAAAAAACTACGATGTTGTAGCGATGGATTACCGCGGGTACGGAAAATCTACCGGAAAAAAATCGATGCAAGCATTATATAACGATGCGCAATTATGGTATAATTATGTTGCCGGTATTTATTCTGAAGAGCAAATTAGAGTTTACGGAAGAAGTCTGGGAACCACCTTTGCAACCTTTGTCGCATCCAAAAATCATCCTAAAAAACTCATTCTTGAGAGTCCGTTTTACAGTGTTTTAGATGTTGGTAAATCCCGCTTTCCGTTTTTGCCGGTAAAGTCGTTATTACGTTATACATTTCCTACTTACCAATATAGTAATGATGTAACTTGCCCAATTACAATTTATCACGGCACGGAAGATAGCGTAATAAATTTTTCGCAAGGCAAAAAACTTTTTGATTTTATTAAACAAACCAATAAGCAATTTATTCCGATTACGGGTGGAAACCACAACGACTTGGTGCAATTTCCGGATTATTTAAACACCATCGATGCGGTGTTAGAAAAATAAATTACGCTTCGAGTAACATAGAAAGTTCAAACCAACGGTCGGTTTTTTCCTCCAACGTTATGATTAATTCTTGTAATTTTTCAGATTGAATTGTAATTTCTTCAATATTCCAGTTATGTGTTGTAAATTCTTTTTCGAGTTGTTCTTTTTGTTTTTCCAATTTTGAAATTTCCGATTCTAACCGTTTGTACTCCTTTTGTTGGTTATAAGATAATTTACCGGTTTTGTTGGTTTTCCATTCCTTTTTAGGTTTAGAAGGTGAACCGAAGCTTTGTTTTTCAATCTTTTTTGCGGTTTCAAAATCTCTGAAATCTGAATAATTTCCGGGAAAATCTCGAATGCTTTCGTTTTCAAAAACAAATAAATGATCCACAATTTTATCCATAAAATAACGGTCGTGAGAAACAACAATTAAACAACCGGGAAAATCCAATAAAAAATTTTCGAGTACATTTAATGTTACAATATCCAAATCGTTTGTAGGTTCATCAAGAATTAAGAAATTAGGATTTTTTATAAGTACGGTGCATAAATACAATCGTTTTAGTTCGCCGCCACTTAATTTTTCTACAAAATCATATTGCTTTTTTCGATCAAACAAAAAGCGTTCTAATAATTGTTGAGCCGATATTTGTCTTCCTTTTTTTAGCGGAATATAATCGCCGTATTCTCTTATTACATCTATTACTTTTTGTCCCTGTTTTATATTTATTCCGCTTTGCGTATAAAACCCGAACTTAACGGTATCGCCAATTACTACTTTCCCTGTGTCCGGAGCGAGGTTTCCGGTTAAAATATTTAAAAAAGTAGATTTTCCGGTTCCGTTTTTACCAATAATGCCTATGCGTTCTCCTTTTTTAAAGGTATAATCAATGTTTTTAAAAAGTGTTTTATTTTGATAGGATTTTGAAACGTTATGAAGTTCTACTATTTTACTTCCCAGTCGTTCCATATTTAGTTCTAACTGAACTTGATGATCGTTTCGGCGTTGTTGCGCTCGTTGTTTAATATCTTTAAAATCGTTTATTCTCGATTTGCTTTTGGTAGTTCTTGCTTTAGGTTGGCGACGCATCCATTCGAGTTCTTTTTTAAACAGTTGTTTTGCTTTGGCAGTTTCGGCTTCAAAATTTTCAATTCGAACTTGTCTTTTTTCTAAAAAATAACTGTAATTACCTTTGTAACTGTATAGAATACCTTCATCTAATTCAATTATTTCATTACAAACACGTTCTAAAAAATAGCGGTCGTGTGTAACCATAAAAAGAGTTAACTTTTCTTTTGCGAAAAAATTTTCTAACCACTCTATCATCTCTAAGTCCAGATGGTTTGTAGGTTCGTCTAAAATTAATAAATCGGGCTTTGCCAGAAGCGCATTTGCCAGAGCCAAACGTTTTTTTTGACCGCCGCTTAATGTTTCGACTTTTTGGTGAAGATTAGTGAGCTTTAATTTAAATAAAATTTGTTTGTATAAAGTTTCAAAATCCCAGGCGTTATGAGCCTCAACAGCTTCAAATGCTTTTTGCAATGACTCGGCATCTTCGGGATTTTGTAAGGCACGTTCGTAATTTGAAATTATTGCAAGAATAGGATTATCTGATGCCAAAATGGTTTCTTCAATAGTTGCATTTTTTATAAAAACGGGTTGTTGTGGTAAAAAAGAAATTTTTAAATTTTTCCGAAAAACAATTTTACCCTCATCCGGTGTATCTATTCCGCCAAGAAGGTTTAGTAAAGAGGTTTTTCCGCTTCCGTTCTTAGCTACAAAGCCTATTTTTTGCCCTTGATTAATTCCGAATGAAAGCGACTTGAACAAAATCCGTTCACCGTACGATTTGGCAATATTTTCGACAGAAAGATAATTCACACTCTTTTTTTGCAAAAGTAATGACAAAAAATATACTAATCAGAAAATTAGTTTTATTATTAAGCAGGTTACGTTATATTTGCTTATCCGCAAGAAAATATTTTATATGAAAAGTACGTACTTTTTTTTATTTGCAATACTGTTTATAAACTTTACATCCTGTATTTCTACAAAGAAATTAACTTATCTTCAAGAAGAAAACAAGCACAAAGATAGTTTATTGGTTGCCGTAAAAAAAATGCAAGAGCCTTATCGGTTACAAGTAAACGATTTGCTAAGTATTAGAATTAAAGCAATCGATCAAGAAACGGTAGGTATTTTTAATCCCATAAATAATGCAAATCCTAATGCTACCGGAGAAGAAAGGATTTATTACGACGGATTTGTGGTAGATACGCACGGAAATATTAGAATACCCAGTATAGGCGAGCTTCCCGTATTGGGATTAACCGTTGATGAAGTGCGTGAAAAAATTGAGAACATTTTGTTGAAAGATTTTTTTAAAGAACAAGCCAATATTTTTGTAACGGTAAAACTTGCAGGAATTAGATATACAATTAATGGTGAAATTAACAACCCGGGGTCTAAAATTATTTACAGAGATGCCGTTACCATAATGGAAGCAATTGCCAATAGTGGCGACATAACCATTACCGGAAACAGAAAGGATGTAGTGATAATAAGGCAATACCCGCTCGGGCAAAAAGTTCATCATATAGATTTAACAACAATTAATGCTATGAACTCTCCTTATTATTATATCAAGCCAAACGATTTAATTTTAATAAATCCGTTGCCTCAAAAAACTTTAGGTATAGGAACAAGCGGTTTGCAATCGTTTACGGCTATACTTTCTGTTGTTACGGCCCTGGCTACAACCATCTTACTTTTTTCAAGACTATAATATGAACGAAGAATTTGAAATAAACGATATACACGCCACATTTGACTTTAGAAGTTTTTTTGTTAAGTTGCTGGCTTACTGGCCACTATTTTTAATCTCTTTAGCAATTGGCTTTGGTATTGCGTATTATGTAAATGTAAGAAAATTGCCTGTTTATAGATTAAATACATTAATTTCTATAAAAGACGACCAGAATCCATTTTTTACTACCAATACCAGTTTAACTTTTAACTGGGGCGGAACAACAGACAAAGTAAATACAGCCGTTATTTCTTTACGATCCCGATCGCATAACGAAAAAGTGGTTGATAAACTTAAACTGTATATTAATTATTTTAAGGAAGGAAAATATCAATTAATAGACGCTTATAAAAAAACACCCTTTATTGTTTCTATAGATACAGCTAAATATCAAATACTTGGTAAAAACATCAAAGTGGTTTTTAAAGATAGCGTAAATTTTGACCTTTCGGTTGTTTTTGAAGAAGGTAGAAATTATTCCAGACAAAATTACTCAACCAAAGAAAAAGACACCAAATACATCGAGGCACAAACGTTTAAAAAATCATTCAAGATAGGTGAACCTATCTCTATGCCATTTTTCTCAGGTACCATTTTCCGAAACCCGGAAATTGATGTTATCCCGGGTAAACCGTATTATTTTAGTTTTTCAAACTTTGATAATGTAGTAAAAAAATATTTGAATGTTGGAGTTAAGCCTGAAACTAAGGGATCTTCGGTATTAAACCTTTCGTTTATCGATAAAAACAAAGACAAAATAGTTGACTTTCTTAATACTTCGGTTAAAGTTTTAAGTGAAGATATGCTGGAACGAAAAAATCTTTTCGCAACCAAAACCATTAAGTTTATAGATAGTAGTTTGGCAGACAAAGCCAAAGAACTTCTCGGTGTTGAAAATGAACTAAATGCCTTTAAAAATAAAAATGCGATTTTTAATCTTGAAACCGAAGGAGCCGAAATAAATACTCGTTTAAACACGTTGGATTTAAGAAAAGATAACGCAAAGCGCGAAATAAATTATTATGACCAACTCGAAAGTTATTTACAAAACAAAACCGACTACAGAAATGTTCCTGCACCGTCGGTGGCGGGAATAAAAGAAAGTAACATAATAACCGGAGTTTCAAAAATAGTATCACTTGCTCAACAACGTAATAAACTTCAATATTCTTACAAAGAGGGAGCGCCCGTTTTTTTAGATATAGATAGACAAATAGATGCCGTAAAACGAGTGTTGCTGGAAAATATTTCTTCCTCAAAAGCTCTAATAAAGAATGAACTTTCTAGAATTAATAGTGATATAAGCAAATACGAATACCAAATCAAAAAATTACCTAAAGAACAGCAAGAATTGCTAAAAATAGAACGAAAGTACAATCTTAGTCAGGCTACATATAATTTATTTCTGTCCAAAAGCAGTGAAGCCAGATTGGTAAAAGCGGCAAATGTGAGTGATGTAATGATTATTGATGAAGCAAAAGATACAGGTGGAGGAAAAGTGGGACCCAACACACAGCTAAACTATATTATGGCATTTATTTTTGGGCTATTAATTCCTTTTATCTATGTTTTTCTTAGAACGTTTTTTGATACTCGAGTCAATACCGTAAAAGATATCGAAAGCCAGTCTAAAATTCCGGTTTTAGGGGTTATTGGCAAATCAAAACTTAAAAACAACCTTGTAGTTATCGAAAAACCGAAATCTTCGGTAGCAGAAGCATTTAGAGGAATACGCTCCAGCCTTCAGTTTTTATACAAAAAACAAGGTATCACCGGTGCTAAAACAGTGTTAATTACTTCCTCGATAAGCGGTGAAGGGAAAACATTTTGCTCTATTAATATAGCTTCGGTTTTTGCATTGAGTAAAAAGAAAACGGTTATTGTTGGCTTAGACCTTAGAAAGCCTAAAATATTTGGAGACTTTAATATTAAAAATGAAATCGGTGTTGTAAATTATTTAATTAACGATGTGTCTTTAGAAGATATTGTTCAACATACACAAATAGCACATTTAGATGTAATTGTTTCGGGACCTATTCCGCCTAACCCCTCCGAGTTGCTAATGAGTGAGCAAATGGAGAATTTGGTATCAGAGCTCAAACAAAACTACGATTATATCATACTGGATTCGCCTCCACTCGGATTGGTTTCCGATGCTTTGGAACTTCAAAAATTTACAGATGCTACCATTTATATGGTAAGGCAAAATTACACCAAAAAAGGAATGTTCTCTTTTATCAATGATAAGTATAAAAAAGGAGAAGTGTCTAACATTAGTTTTGTCTTAAACTTTTTTGAAGAGAAAGCAAAATATGGTTACGGTTACGGCTACGGTTACGGCTACGGTTACGGCTATGGCTACGGAAATTACGGAAACAGCTATCACGAAAACGATAAAAAGCACTCTGTTTTAAAACGAATTAAAAAACTTTTCAAACGAAAATAATTCAAGCATTGTATGTATGTTAAGCCCATACCAAAAAATTATAAAACGTTTATTCGATTTGGTGTTGGCTCTTGCTCTATTACCTTTTCTGCTACCGGTAATCGTTTTTTTAATAATTATAGCAACTATTGATACGCATCAAACCGGTTTTTTTGTTCAAAAACGAATTGGTTACCAAGGCAAACCCTTTTCATTTTATAAAATTAGAACCTTAAAAGGAAAAAAACACGATGATATTATTGCTATTTACAATCAAGCAACTCCGATCGGAAAATTTTTAAGAAATACCAAATTAGACGAACTTCCACAGCTTTTTAATGTACTAATCGGAACAATGAGTTTTGTTGGTCCCAGACCCGATATACCCGGTTATGCAGATAAGTTGACAGGAAAAGACCGGATTATATTAACCGTAAAACCCGGTATTACCGGTCCTGCCACAATTAAGTACAAAAATGAAGATAAAATTTTATTGAAACAAACCAACCCAAAACAATATAACGACGAAGTAATCTGGAAAGACAAAATAAAAATAAATAAAGAATATGTTAAAAATTGGAGTTTGCAAAAAGATATAAGATATTTGTGGTCATCAATTTTTGGATAAAGAAAATAATAATTGCCCCTTCAAATCATTAAAAATGACAAACAAACCCACCATTGCAATTATAGGATTAGGATATGTAGGTTTGCCGCTTGCAGTTGCCTTTGCACATAAATATAAAGTAATAGGTTTTGATATAAACAAAAAACGAGTTTCAGCTCTGGCTGAAGGTAATGATGCAACTCTTGAGGTAGAAAAAGAGGAATTACTGAAAGTTTTAAACAATAATCCCGATAAAGGATTACAAGTAACAGCAAACCCTTCCGAAATTATCAATGCAACCGTTTATATTGTTACCGTTCCCACACCTACAAACAAATACAATCAACCCGTACTAACCCCGTTAAAAAAAGCCAGCGAAACAATAGGATGTGTATTAAAAAACGGAGATATTGTAATCTATGAATCCACCGTTTATCCGGGCGTTACCGAAGACGTTTGTGTTCCTATTCTCGAAAAATATTCCGGTTTGCAGTTTAATAAAGATTTTTTTGCAGGTTATTCACCCGAGCGGATAAATCCCGGCGATAAAAAACACACCGTAACCAAAATTTTAAAAGTAACTTCGGGTTCTACACCTAAAGTAGCAAAATATATCGACGAATTATACGCTTCGGTAATTACAGCGGGTACCCATTTGGCTCCCTCTATTAAAGTAGCCGAAGCCGCAAAGGTGATAGAAAATTCGCAACGCGATATAAACATAGCATTTGTTAACGAATTATCTAAAATTTTTCGCTTGATGAATATCGATACACAAGCCGTGTTGGAAGCTGCTGCAACCAAATGGAATTTTTTAAAATTCACTCCCGGATTGGTAGGCGGGCATTGCATAGGTGTCGATCCGTATTACTTGGCACAAAAAGCTATTGAAGAAGGATATAATCCCGAAATTATTCTTGCCGGAAGACGTATGAACGACGGAATGGGCAGTTATGTTGCTCACGAAGTAGTAAAATTAATGATTAAAAAACAAGCCAAAGTAAACGGCGGAAAAGCACTTGTATTGGGAATTACTTTTAAAGAAAATTGCCCCGATATACGAAACAGCAAAGTCATTGATGTAATTAAGGAGCTAAATAATTACAACTTGGAAGTAACGGTTTACGACCCTTGGGCAAACAAAGACGAAGTAAAAGAAGAATTCGGAGTTTCACTTATTTCTGAAGAAGAAAATCTACACTCGCAATACGATGCAATAATACTCGCTGTGGCACATAATAAATTTAAAGATTTTGATATAGAAAAATACAGTTCAAAAACTTCGGTAGTATTTGATGTAAAAGCTTTTCTTGATAAAAACCTAATAGACGGAAGATTATAATGTACACAACGCCTTATCATACACAAGATTTATCGCAATATTCGTTTTTAGTAACCGGAGGTGCCGGTTTTATTGGTTCTAATCTGGTAGAATATTTATTGCAATACGGAGCTAAAAAAGTACGGGTGTTGGATGATCTTTCCAACGGATTTTACAAAAACATCGAGCCCTTTACCAAAAATCCCGCATTTGAATTTTTGGAAGGCGATATTAGAGATTTGCAAACCTGCAAAAAAGCCATGCAGGGTATCGACTATGTGTCGCACCAAGCAGCTTTGGGATCGGTGCCTCGTTCAATCAATGACCCGATTACAACCAACGACGTAAACAGTTCGGGGTTTTTAAATATGTTGCTGGCTCAAAAAGAATCCCCGACTGTAAAACGAATGATTTATGCCGCTTCCAGTTCTACTTACGGCGACAGTAAATTATTACCCAAAGTTGAAGAAAATATAGGAAAACCACTTTCTCCTTATGCCGTAACCAAATTGGTTAACGAGTTATATGCCGATGTTTTTTACAAAACCTATCATATACCTACTATCGGATTGCGCTATTTTAATATTTTCGGAAAAAGACAAAGCCCCACAGGTGCCTATGCAGCAGTAATTCCGCTGTTTATGCAGGCATTAAAAGATAAAAAGCCACCAACCATTCATGGAGACGGCGAGCAAACACGAGATTTTACGTTTGTTGAAAATGCCATTCAAGCCAATGTCAAAGCCTTTTTTGCTTCAGAAAAAGCAGTGAATGAAGTTTTTAATATTGCTTATGGCGAACGAATAAGTTTAAATACACTTTGGAATGATTTGCAAGAAATTTCCGGTGTGCAAGTAAAACCGGTTTATGGTGCGCCTCGTAAAGGAGATGTGCGGGATTCGTTGGCAGATATTTCCAAGGCAAAAGAATTATTAGGTTATAATCCTTTGTTTTCGGTTAAAGAAGGATTAAAAATTACTTGGGAAAATTTTTAAAAACGATGATAGCAGTATAAATTATTTTTGAAAAGTAGTAAAAAACTTACTAGGTTTTTATTTGTATGCTTCCCCGCTACCGCACAACTTGTCTCTGTGGGAAATCCTTTCGTGTGGTTTATTTTAATAAAACATATCAAAAACAATTATATCTTCTAAAAAACCTTTTCCGCCTGCATAATCTATCTCACTACTATAAACATATTCATAACTTTTAAAAACCAAACCAGTTTTAACCGGATTTTGATGGATATAATTTATACCAAATCTTTTTGGACTATTTTATATTTAAAAATTGGTATTATCTTTTCTTTAACGACCTTGTTGTTCCAAAGCCTTAAAGGCTCATAATGTCTGCTCATAAAATAGAGATACAAAAAAATAGTTATTGCTAATTTAGTAAAGCTCACACGATGCAATCGTGCGGTAGCTGGGAGAAATTTCCCTTTACCTACTCGACTTTATTATTCCGCAATATATTCTTGCACTAAAACATCTGTCGGAATGTGAAGAGAAGCACTTATTTTTCTAATCATTTCCAAAGTCAATTTCCTCTTTTTATTCAAAATTTCACTTACTCGACTTTTAAAACCTATAACCTCTGCAAGGTCTTTTTGTTTCATTCCCATTTGTTCCATTCTGAACTTAATTGCTTCAATTGGGTCAGGCATTCCGATTGGGAAATTCTCACTTTCATATTTATCAATTAAAATTGAAAGGATTTCCAATTCATCTCCTTTTTCTGTTCCTTTTTTTGCGTCAAAAATCAATTCAAGTCGTTTGAGTGCTTGTTGATAATCTTTTTCGTTTTTTATTGGCTTAATATTCATAATTACAATTCGTTTGCATTAATTTTATCATATTCTGCGTGAGTTCCGATAAATAGTATCCACGATATTTGAAATTCAAAGTTCATTTTTACAATCAACCTGTAATTATTTCCTTTGATATTAAATACTATTTTGTTGTCTTTTAAAATACTCGCTGTTGGATATTCCGATTTTAATTCGTTAAAATTTTTCCAACGTGCTTTTTCTGTTTCACGATACCACGATTTCAATTGTTCTTCACTATCTTCGTGTTTTTCCCAAAATTCTCGTAACGTTTTTCTCGATATAACTCTCACTTTTTATTCATTTATAATGCAAAGATAACAAAAAGTTCCCAATTTGGTATATTTTTCCGTGATTTTTTATTGTTGCCAATGGTTTGTATAAGAATAGTAGCGGATTTCAAAGTACTTACCTTTCAATTAATCACTAAACTTTGTACAAATATATAACCTTTGAATTTAGCACTAAAACCGCCATTATTTTTATACTTTGTTCTATGGCGTTGTGTGTCCTGAGTTTCCACAGGGTACAAGGATAGTAAGTTCTTTGAAATGGAAACATAACTATTATTGAGATGATAGGCTTTGTTAAGGAAGCAGAAACGAGCTAACACCTTTTAAAAAGGCAATGTTAGAGGACTCACAAACGGAGTCAGTGCAAAGAATTGAGCTATCAGATAAGATGTACAGGCATATTGTCTAAACCGCCTTGTGGTGCTTTTGTAAAGAGCATTGGTACTGAGCGACAAGGTCAAAGCACTAAAATCGTCCCGATAACTATCGGAATGATTATTAGATGTATGGTGCGGATATAGGTGTTGAACGCAAGTGAACCCATCGACGACGTATCGAAAATAACTTTTACTATGTCAAAATCGAAGGGGAGAGCGACTCTGCGAGACAAAGTTTAGCGAACAATCTGTTGACTGGCTAAACGGCATACGGTATTTATACCAAAAACAACTATATATTAGTTCGATAAATCGTTTTTTTTACCTGTATTTTCGTTAAAAATACTCGTTATAGCTACTGGCTATAACTGTGTTTTTCGCCTTGATACAGAAAAAAATATTCCAATTTATTTTGGACTAAAATACAATTCCTTTTGGTATTAGAGGGCAAGACCTATATCTAGGCTCAATAATGGAACAGGAGAACCAGAGTAAATATGTAAAGCAAAAACTGTAAAAATCCTATCAGGAAGAGCAGGAAAGTAGCGATGATTTACTTTGGGGCGGATGAAGTCGTAGTAGCGAAAATACCCAAGAGAGTAAGAGTAACGACCTTGCAAGCGAAGGACTTAACGTAGTGAGTTTGTTATTATATTACAAGTTGAAATTCAACGATGATTTTAAATAACAGACAATGGTTAATAGCTACACTATGAAGAGCCGTTTGATTCGAGAGTATCACAGCCTGTCCCGCTTAGACGGGATACGGTTCTCTGCCATGCCGGCAGGCAGGTGTGAGAGGTTTAGTGGTGAAATTCCCCTTTATCTACTCGACTTTTTATAAATCTAACAGTCCAAATATTTGATGATAAGGTGTACTAATATCGATTATTTCAAATCTTGGATTAGTTCCTTTTTTCAGAGTATTTAATGTTTTTATTGAACGATTATCTGATGTTACAAAATGAGTAATTGTTTCATCTAAATCAGCTTGTGAGAAAAGTTTTGCATCATTTGGAATAATTGCTCGTAGAACAATTTTTTCATCTAATGTCTTGTTTTCTTCAAAGATAATTTTGGCGAATTCTCCTGTTCTTTTTGCTTGATTTAAATTAAATGGAATAATTTGAATATTTCTTAATGGCAAATCATCAATCTCACCGCGAACACAATATTCAGCTATTGAAATTGTTGAGATTTTTAAGATAATTTCTTTTTCAAGAAAATATCTAAAATACCCTTTTGCATTCTAGTGCAATGGGTCTTCATCATTTAAAAGACGAATGAAAAAGCTTGTGTCTAAAAGTACACTACTATGCTTCATATCCTCCCCTTATATCATTTAACCATTCGTCTGCATTTACCTTTTTCCAATGTTTTTTAGCTTTTAAGATTAATTGATTTAAATAGTTATTATCAAAATTAGGATGGTAATCTATCAATTCAATTAATTCTAATGATTTGGTGTCAATTTCTCCTGTTTCAGCATTTTGTTTACCTTTTGCTCTAACTCCAAATTTTTTGTATAACAAGTTTTGGTCTTGATTTTCTAAAAATACTTTTCTTGTATTTATAATTATAGTACCATAATCAGAAGTGTCTAAATGAATATTTGCCTTATTTTTTCCACCGGCATTGGTCAGGATACCATAAAAATAAAATTCAGCGTCAATCCAATAATTTTCAGATCTAAATAATTTTGTTGAAGGCGTAATTTCTAATTCATAATCGTCCTTTAGTGATGTTTTTACTTGAAACGAATAGTTTTTTTGTAGAGATAAATTTTGAATATTTTCGAATGCTCTTGCAGTTTTAATATCCAAAAAATCAATAGAATTGCTTGCTTGAATTTGTGAAAGAATTGCACTGAAACTGATAACAGTTTGCATTGTTGTTCTGAAAATATGTCTTACGGAACCTTCTTTAATGTTATATGTTATTAGAGGTCGCTCTTTTTTACTATTAGGATATAATAAATCTTCAACATTCTGTATTAATAATTCAATATACTTAATGTCGTAATTATCAGGTCTTAACTCATTATTTCCTGATTTTCCACTAACTCTAATTTCTATGTCTCCAACTTTTTTCACAACACAAAAGTACAAAAAATTTTATTTGTTTTTTAAGTTTTATATTTGTTCCAATAAATGCTAATGGTTTGAATATGTATAGATGAGGACTCTTAAACACTTACTTTTGGTCTTTCACCTAAATCTTGTTGCTTTACTTGAATTTACGCGATAACCAACAGCGATAATTGCGTCAAGATTGTAAAAAGTTGTCTTGTAATTTTTCCCGTCATCAGCAGTATGTTCCAAAATGGAACTAACTGAATTTTCCTCTAATTCTCCACTTCCAAAGATATTTTTCAAATGTTTTGTTATTGCAGGTCTTTGTACACCAAATAACTCTGCTATCTTCTTTTGACTCATCCAAAAAGTTTCATCACGACAGAGTACATCAATTCTTATGTTTCCGTCTTCTCCTTGGTAGAATATGATTTCAGATTCTTTTGTCTCTTAGCTTTTTCTATCAAAGATAATACTTATTATCTAAATATAATTTTTAACGGTAATTTTCCTTAGTATAAATGATAACGGTCTTGTATAACGCTTTCGTTGCGTTTGTCAAGCACTAAGATAATAAAAAAAAGCTTGCGGGCGTATTCATCCGGACGCAATGAGCGTTATGCTTTGTTGCACACAGTTATTGGTTATTTGTTTTTTTAAATTTATAGCTACATCCTTCAATGCAAGTCAAATATGTGGGAGTTAATATGAGATACTCACCTTCAAAACTATAATCTTCTATGAATGTTCCTGCAGGAGTTTCAATGCCTGTATTAAAATCGGTACAGCCATAATCAAGAATTAAATTATTCTCAGAAATTGTATAATTCCCTTCCAAACATTCTGTAAATCTGTTTGAAGTAAAATTACCATTAATATAAAAAGTATAGATATAACCATTTTCAACGGTAGTCCATACCGGGTTGCTTCCTCCATCGCTACTATAGGTTTCTATCAATTGCCAAGTCCCAATTAATGAATTTTCTTTATTTTCATTACCACCATTACTACAATTAACGAATGGAAGCATTAAGCTTAGGATTAAAATAAGATTTTTCATAATTATTATTTTTATATAATCGTTTTTGTGTTTATGATATTTCCGTAATTAAATTTTACAAAGTAAATTTCTGTCTGAAAATCAGAAAAATTAATAATATTCTTTCCTAAGTGGTAGTTATCTTCAAAGACTTTTATACC